>NZ_CP011515.1 GCF_001653795.1 Mitsuaria sp. 7 | reverse complement strand
AAAAGGCAAAACCCCTCGATCATTGCTGACCGAGGGGTTTGGCGGGATATTAACCTGACGATGACCTACTTTCACACGGGAATCCGCACTATCATCGGCGCTGAGTCGTTTCACGGTCCTGTTCGGGATGGGAAGGGGTGGGACCGACTCGCTATGGTCATCAGGCTTGACTGGTTGGCTTGCTGAGGAGCTCAGCAGGCCCAATTCGGTAGAGTCAAATCAGCTTTGGTTTGATTGCGTCTTCAAGGATTGAAGAACGGTTTTGATCGTGGCAACTCCGGCATACGGGTTGCGCGTCGATCTGCGTGACCACTCACCCTGACGTTTTGAGTGTCAAAGTTATAGGGTCAAGCCTCACGGGCAATTAGTACTGGTTAGCTTAACGCATTACTGCGCTTCCACACCCAGCCTATCAACGTCCTGGTCTTGAACGACCCTTCAGGGGGCTCTAGGCCCCGGCAAGACTCATCTTGAGACGAGTTTCCCGCTTAGATGCTTTCAGCGGTTATCTCTTCCGCACTTAGCTACTCGGCGATGCCACTGGCGTGACAACCGATACACCAGAGGTGCGTCCACTCCGGTCCTCTCGTACTAGGAGCAGGCTCTCTCAATCTTGCAGCGCCCACGGAAGATAGGGACCAAACTGTCTCACGACGTTTTAAACCCAGCTCACGTACCTCTTTAAATGGCGAACAGCCATACCCTTGGGACCGGCTACAGCCCCAGGATGAGATGAGCCGACATCGAGGTGCCAAACACCGCCGTCGATATGAACTCTTGGGCGGTATCAGCCTGTTATCCCCAGAGTACCTTTTATCCGTTGAGCGATGGCCCTTCCATACAGAACCACCGGATCACTTTGTCCTACTTTCGTACCTGCTCGACTTGTCAGTCTCGCAGTCAAGCACGCTTATGCCAATGCACTATCAACACGATTTCCGACCGTATTTAGCGTACCTTCGAACTCCTCCGTTACACTTTGGGAGGAGACCGCCCCAGTCAAACTGCCCACCATACACTGTCCCCAACCCGGATAACGGGCCAAGGTTAGAACCTCAAACACACCAGGGTGGTATTTCAACGTTGGCTCCACCTGATCTAGCGACCAGGTTTCAAAGCCTCCCACCTATCCTACACAGATCTGTTCAAAGTCCAATGTAAAGCTACAGTAAAGGTTCATGGGGTCTTTCCGTCTTTCCGCGGGGAGATTGCATCATCACAAACATTTCAACTTCGCTGAGTCTCTGGAGGAGACAGTGTGGCCATCATTACTCCATTCGTGCAGGTCGGAACTTACCCGACAAGGAATTTCGCTACCTTAGGACCGTTATAGTTACGGCCGCCGTTTACTGGGACTTCAGTCAAGAGCTTGCACCCCATCATTTAATCTTCCAGCACCGGGCAGGAGTCACACCCTATACGTCGACTTTCGTCTTTGCAGAGTGCTGTGTTTTTAATAAACAGTTGCAGCCACCGATTCTCTGCGGCCTCATTGGGCTAACCAAGTAAATGGATCACCTACTAAAGGCACACCTTCTTCCGAAGTTACGGTGTCAATTTGCCGAGTTCCTTCTCCAGAGTTCTCTCAAGCGCCTTAGAATACTCATCTCGCGCACCAGTGTCGGTTTGCGGTACGGTCGTCAATAGCTGAAGCTTAGTGGCTTTTCCTGGAAGCAGGGTATCACTCACTTCGTCTGCAAGCAGACTCGTTATCACCCCTCATCTAAGCCCGGCGGATTTGCCTACCAGGCACGACTACAGGCTTGAACCGGGACATCCAACACCCGGCTGAGCTAACCTTCTCCGTCCCCACATCGCACTATTGATCGGTACAGGAATATTCACCTGTTTCCCATCAGCTACGCATCTCTGCCTCGCCTTAGGGGCCGACTCACCCTACGCCGATGAACGTTGCGTAGGAAACCTTGCGCTTTCGGCGAGGGGGCTTTTCACCCCCTTTAACGCTACTCATGTCAGCATTCGCACTTCTGATACCTCCAGCAGGCCTCACGACCCACCTTCACAGGCGTACAGAACGCTCTCCTACCACGCACAGTAAACTGTGCATCCGCAGCTTCGGTAACTGGCTTAGCCCCGTTACATCTTCCGCGCAGGACGACTCGATCAGTGAGCTATTACGCTTTCTTTAAATGATGGCTGCTTCTAAGCCAACATCCTGACTGTTTTAGCCTTCCCACTTCGTTTCCCACTTAGCCAATTTTAGGGACCTTAGCTGGCGGTCTGGGTTGTTTCCCTCTTGAGTCCGGACGTTAGCACCCGGTGCTCTGTCTCCCAAGCTGTACTCTTCGGTATTCGGAGTTTGCATAGGTTTGGTAAGTCGCCATGACCCCCTAGCCTAAACAGTGCTCTACCCCCGAAGGTAATACTTGAGGCACTACCTAAATAGTTTTCGGAGAGAACCAGCTATCTCCAGGTTTGTTTAGCCTTTCACCCCTATCCACAGCTCATCCGCTAGTTTTGCAACACTAGTCGGTTCGGACCTCCAGCACCTGTTACGGTACCTTCATCCTGGCCATGGATAGATCACCTGGTTTCGGGTCTACACCCAGCGACTAATTCGCCCTATTCGGACTCGATTTCTCTACGGCTACCCTATTCGGTTAACCTCGCCACTGAATGTAAGTCGCTGACCCATTATACAAAAGGTACGCAGTCACCCTTGCGGGCTCCTACTTTTTGTATGCATGCGGTTTCAGGATCTATTTCACTCCCCTCCCGGGGTTCTTTTCGCCTTTCCCTCACGGTACTTGTTCACTATCGGTCGATTACGAGTATTTAGCCTTGGAGGATGGTCCCCCCATATTCAGACAGGATTTCACGTGTCCCGCCCTACTCTATTCGTGCCTAGTTCCACAATCGACATTTCTCATACGGGGCTATCACCCGCTATGGCCGGACTTTCCATTCCGTTCTGATATGCCAACTGCTAAAACACGAGGGCTACTCCGATTTCGCTCGCCACTACTTTCGGAATCTCGGTTGATGTCTTTTCCTCGAGCTACTGAGATGTTTCAGTTCACCCGGTTCGCCTCGCACACCTATGTATTCAGTGTGCGATACCTCTAAACGAGGTGGGTTTCCCCATTCGGAAATCTCCGGATCAAAGCTTATTTGCCAGCTCCCCGAAGCTTATCGCAGGCTATCACGTCCTTCGTCGCCTGTAATCGCCAAGGCATCCACCACATGCACTTAGTCACTTGACCCTATAACTTTGACATCCGCAGATGTCGTCAAGGACAGATGCTCAACAACTTGAGCATTTATTTGAGTATCACGCGTTCGCCGTTCTTCAATTTCTTCTCTTTTCAGAGTTGAAGTTTGTTGACGCAATCAAATGTCGCTGGCGGCACGGTGCCGGTCGCCCCTTTACGAGCGCCGGCTTTCCGCCAGCAACGCTGATTCGACTCTACGAATTGTTAAAGAACAACAGCCGACACGAATGTCGAGACTGGCAAACCACAGTGCCCATTCGGACGCTGTGGTTTGCCACCCATGTGAAGTGATTGGTGGAGGATGACGGGATCGAACCGACGACCCCCTGCTTGCAAAGCAGGTGCTCTCCCAGCTGAGCTAATCCCCCAAGATCTTGACGACCCTCGTGGTGGGTCTGGCTGGATTCGAACCAGCGACCCCCGCCTTATCAAGACGGTGCTCTAACCGACTGAGCTACAGACCCACGCATTTCTTGCGTGCTCCTGCATCGCGCCAACCGGCAAGGCCAGCTCGCCAGGCTCACGCGTTTTCTCACTCACTGTTGTGTGTCTACAGCCGATAAGTGTGGGCGCGCTGAACTCGCATTTTTCGACTCGACTCTCCCGAGCTGCCTGAGCAACTCGACGGTCTCGTCATTCTCTAGAAAGGAGGTGATCCAGCCGCACCTTCCGATACGGCTACCTTGTTACGACTTCACCCCAGTCACGAACCCTGCCGTGGTAATCGCCCCCCTTGCGGTTAGGCTAACTACTTCTGGCAGAACCCGCTCCCATGGTGTGACGGGCGGTGTGTACAAGACCCGGGAACGTATTCACCGCGGCAAGCTGATCCGCGATTACTAGCGATTCCGACTTCACGCAGTCGAGTTGCAGACTGCGATCCGGACTACGACCGGGTTTCTGGGATTAGCTCCCCCTCGCGGGTTGGCAGCCCTCTGTCCCGGCCATTGTATGACGTGTGTAGCCCTACCCATAAGGGCCATGATGACCTGACGTCATCCCCACCTTCCTCCGGTTTGTCACCGGCAGTCTCATTAGAGTGCCCTTTCGTAGCAACTAATGACAAGGGTTGCGCTCGTTGCGGGACTTAACCCAACATCTCACGACACGAGCTGACGACGGCCATGCAGCACCTGTGTCCAGGTTCTCTTTCGAGCACTCCCACATCTCTGCAGGATTCCTGGCATGTCAAGGGTAGGTAAGGTTTTTCGCGTTGCATCGAATTAAACCACATCATCCACCGCTTGTGCGGGTCCCCGTCAATTCCTTTGAGTTTCAACCTTGCGGCCGTACTCCCCAGGCGGTCAACTTCACGCGTTAGCTACGTTACTGAGAAGAAACCCTCCCAACAACCAGTTGACATCGTTTAGGGCGTGGACTACCAGGGTATCTAATCCTGTTTGCTCCCCACGCTTTCGTGCATGAGCGTCAGTACAGGTCCAGGGGATTGCCTTCGCCATCGGTGTTCCTCCGCATATCTACGCATTTCACTGCTACACGCGGAATTCCATCCCCCTCTACCGTACTCTAGCCATGCAGTCACAAATGCAGTTCCCAGGTTGAGCCCGGGGATTTCACATCTGTCTTGCATAACCGCCTGCGCACGCTTTACGCCCAGTAATTCCGATTAACGCTTGCACCCTACGTATTACCGCGGCTGCTGGCACGTAGTTAGCCGGTGCTTATTCTTCAGGTACCGTCATGAACCCCCAGTATTAGTAGGAGTCTTTTCTTCCCTGACAAAAGCGGTTTACAACCCGAAGGCCTTCTTCCCGCACGCGGCATGGCTGGATCAGGGTTGCCCCCATTGTCCAAAATTCCCCACTGCTGCCTCCCGTAGGAGTCTGGGCCGTGTCTCAGTCCCAGTGTGGCTGGTCGTCCTCTCAGACCAGCTACAGATCGTAGGCTTGGTAGGCCTTTACCCCACCAACTACCTAATCTGATATCGGCCGCTCCAATTGCGCGAGGTCTTGCGATCCCCCGCTTTCACCCTCAGGTCGTATGCGGTATTAGCTGCTCTTTCGAGCAGTTATCCCCCACAACTGGGCACGTTCCGATATATTACTCACCCGTTCGCCACTCGTCGCCAGGTTGCCCCGCGTTACCGTTCGACTTGCATGTGTAAGGCATGCCGCCAGCGTTCAATCTGAGCCAGGATCAAACTCTACAGTTCGATCTTGAATAAACTCAACGGAATCGAACAAAGACTACTTTCATAGCTTCATTCTTTCTTCCGTGAGCATCTAGCGATTTAACCTTCTCAGGTCGCTCGTCCAGACGCCCACGCTTATCGGCTGTAAATTATTAAAGAACATCGAAGCAACCTTCGCTCAAGGCCTCAGCCCCTTGCTACTTACTTCGTCGCGTCGCTGACTTGTCGTCAGCAGCGCAGAAGCGAGATTATGAACGATTTCTTTCGAATCCGTCAAGCAGTCAGAGAAATTAATTTCATCGTCGACTGCGAGAATCTCGCCGCCAAATGAAAACCGGGCGAAGCCCGGTCAGTCATTCGACATCCTCGACAGTTCCTTCGAGGACCGCTGCAAGACAGATGTCTGTGCAGCGAAGACCGCGACTGTAGCACGCTCGCAGAGCAGCTCGCAAGAGTCACGCGAAAAAGTCATTGACTGTTGAACGCCTCTCGCACGGAACATCGCTAAGCCCTTGTTCCTTCTGGAACGCGACATGGAATCACAAAGAAAAAGACCCGCCGAGGCGGGTCTTTGATGAAGCCTGAAGGCGGGAGCCAATCAATCTGCGTCCTGGAACGCTTCCTGGCGTTTGTTCTTGATCGACGGCAGCATCACCACGATCACCATCAGCGCGGCGGCGATCAGCAGGCCGGCGGAAAGCGGCCGGGACATGAACGTCATCCAGTCGCCACGCGACAGCAGCAGCGCGCGACGCAGGTTCTCTTCCATCATCGGTCCGAGGATGAAGCCGAGCAGCAGCGGTGCAGGCTCGCAGCTCAGCTTATAGAAGAGATAACCGATCACCGCGAACGCCGCCGTCATGTACACGTCGAAGTTGTTGTTGTTCAGCGTGTAGGTGCCGATGCAGCAGAACACCACGATGGCCGGGAACAGGAAACGGTAGGGCACCGTCAGCAGCTTGATCCAGATGCCGATCAGCGGCAGGTTCAAGATCACCAGCATCAGGTTGCCGACCCACATCGAGGCGATCAGCCCCCAGAACAGTTCCGGATTGCTGGTCATCACCTGCGGACCTGGCTGGATGCCCTTGATGGTCATCGCGCCGACCATCAGCGCCATCACCGCGTTGGGCGGGATGCCCAGCGTCAGCATCGGGATGAAGGACGTCTGCGCGCCGGCGTTGTTGGCCGACTCGGGACCCGCCACGCCCTGGATGGCGCCCTTGCCGAACTTCTCGGGGTGCTTGGATATCTTCTTCTCCAGCGTATAGGCCGCGAACGATGCCAACAGCGCGCCGCCACCGGGCAGCACGCCCAGCACCGAACCCAGCGCCGTGCCGCGCACCACCGCCGGCCAGGCGTCGTGGAAGTCCTGCTTGGTCGGCCACAGGCCCTTCACGCTCTTGGTGAAGACCTCGCGATGCTCGGCCGGCTGGCCAAGGTTCGCGATGATCTCGCCGAAGCCGAAGATGCCCATCGCGATCACGACGAAGTTGATGCCGTCCGTCAGTTCAGGCACGTCGAACGAGAACCGTGGCGTCCCCGAGATCACGTCTGTGTTGACCTGCCCGAGCAGCAGCCCCAGCAGGATCATCGAGATCGCCTTGACCAGCGAGCCCGACGCCAGCACCACCGCGCCGATCAGGCCCAGCACCATCAGCGAGAAGTACTCGGCGGGGCCGAACTTGAAGGCCAGCTCCGTCAGCGGCGGCGCGAAGGCCGCGATGATGACCGTGCCCACGCAGCCGGCGAAGAACGAGCCCAGGCCCGCCGCCGCCAGCGCGGCGCCGGCGCGACCTTGCCGGGCCATCTGGTAGCCGTCGATCGCGGTCACTACCGACGAGGACTCGCCGGGCACGTTGATCAGGATGGCCGTTGTCGAACCGCCGTACTGCGCGCCGTAATAGATGCCGGCGAGCATGATCAGCGCTGGCGTCGCATCGAGCGAATAGATCGAAGGCAGCAGCATCGCGATCGTAGCGACCGGGCCCAGGCCCGGCAGCACGCCGATCAGGGTACCGAGCACCGCGCCGCCGAAGGCGTACAGGAGGTTCTCCGGCGTGAACGCCGTGCCGAACCCCATCATCAGGTTGTTGATCAGATCCATGCGTGACTCCTCAGCCGCCCAGGAAGGTTGGCCAGATGGGGATCACGAGATTCAGACCCCAGATGAAGATCGCGTAGCTGCCCGCGGTCAAGACCACGCTGCTGAGCAGCGCATCGCGCCAGCGGAACTCGTCGCTGGCGAACGAGGAGAGGGTGATCAGCAGCGGCAGCGTGATGATCATGCCCAGCCGCGGCAGGGCGAAGCCGAACACGATGATCGCGCCGACGACGATCACCAGCGGCTTCCAGGCGAAGGCGCCGACGGGCTGTCCGCCCTCCGACTCGATCGTCAGTGCCTTGAACAGCACCACCCCGCCCAGCACGGCGAGCAGCACGCCCAGCCCGAAGGGGAAGTAACCAGGCCCGGGGCGGGCCGAGGAGCCAAAGCTGTAGTTCACTGCCGAGCCCCACGCGAACGCGACGCCAACGACAACGAACATCAGCCCTGACCAGAAGTCGCGTTGACTCTTGATCTTCATCGAGGGAACCTCTATCGGCTTGAATTGGCGCGATTCTAGGAATCGGGTCCCCCTCGGGGTCTGTGGTTATCACGTAAGGGGAGACGCCGCGCATCGCACGGGGCGTATGGCGATCTTCACGCGCCCGGGCGGCACGGGACCTGCGCGTTGTCTGCGCGGGCTTACCCGCCCCCGCGAGCCTGGGGGGCGGCAGACGGATCGACCCGACCTCCGCTCAGGTTTCCCAGGTCGGCGTGCTGCGCAGCACTTCATCCATCGTCGTGAGGCCTTCGGCGACCTTCATCGCGCCGCCCAGGCGCAGCGGGCGCAGGCCTTCCTGCACGGCCTGGCGGCGCAGCGCCGTCATGTCCGTGTTCGGATGCAGATGCTTGCGGATGCTGTCCGTCAGCAGCAGCAGTTCATACAACCCCGCGCGACCGCGGAAGCCGGTGTTGCGGCAGTCGAGACAGCCCACCGGCCGGTAGGGCTTGACGCCGCCATTCAGGCGCCACGGCTTGAGCATCTCGTTGAGCGAGTCGCGCGTGACGTCCGGATCCGGCTCCTTGCAGTTCGGGCACAGCGTGCGCACGAGCCGCTGCGCCAACACGCCGATCACCGTCGCGTCGATCAGGTAGTTGGGCACGCCCAAGTCCACCATCCGGGTGATCGCGGAGGCCGAATCGTTCGTGTGCAGCGTCGAGAACACCAGGTGACCGGTCAGCGAGGCCTGGATCGCCATCTCGGCGGTCTCCAGGTCCCGGATTTCACCGACCATGATGATGTCCGGGTCCTGCCGCATCAGCGCACGCAGGCCCTCGGCGAAGTTGAAGTCGATGGCCGGCTGCACCTGGGACTGGTTGAACGCCGGTTCGATCATCTCGATCGGGTCCTCGACGGTGCAGACGTTGACCTCGTCGATCGCCAGGCGCTTGAGCGTCGAATAGAGCGTCGAGGTCTTGCCGCTGCCGGTCGGACCGGTCACGAGGATGATCCCGTGCGGACGCGCGGTCAGGCGGTTCCACCGATCGGCGTCGTGGTTGGAGAAGCCCAGCTGCGACAGGTCCTTGACGGCGGTATCGGGATCGAAGATCCGCATCACCATCTTCTCGCCGAAGGCGGTCGGCAGCGTCGAGAGCCGCATTTCCACCTCTTCGCCGGCCGGATTACGCGTCTTGATGCGACCGTCGAGCGGGCGGCGCTTCTCGACGACGTCCATGCGCCCCAGCAGCTTGATGCGCGCGGTCATCGCGCCCATCACGGTGGGCGGCAACTGGTAGACCGTGTGCAGCACGCCGTCGATGCGGAAGCGGATGACGCCCATCTCGCGGCGCGGCTCCAGGTGGATGTCGCTGGCGCGCTGGTCGAAGGCGTACTGCCAGAGCCAGTCCACGACCTGCACCACGCCCTGGTCGTTGGCGTCGAGCTGGCGGTTGCTGCGGCCCAGCTCGACGAGCTGTTCGAAGCTCGCCTGCTGGCTCGACTCGCCGGATTTCGTCGCCGCGCGCACCGACCGCGCCAGCGTGAAGAACTCGGTCGTGAAACGCGCGATCTCCTGCGGGTTGGCCAGCGCGAGCTTCACGCGCTTGCGGGTGTGCGACTCGATCTGCGCCACCCAGCTGGTGTCGTGCGGCTCGGCGACCGCAATGGTCACGTCGTTCAGGCCGACCTGGATCGGCAGACAGCGACGCGCCTCGGCATAGCTGGCGGACATCACGTCGGCGACACGGCCGACGTCGACCTTGAGCGGATCGATCCGCACATACGGCAGCTTCAGACGGCCCGCGAGCCATTCGGTCAGCGCCTCGGTATCCAGCGCGCGCGCATTGGCGACACGCACCAGTCCCGCGGCGCCCAGCCGGGTGAGCGGATGCTGGGCGCTGTGGCTGGTGCCGAAGCGGGCTTCGGTGCGCTGGACCTGTTCCTGGTCGATGACGCCGTCCTGGGCGAGCCAGTGCAGCAGCTGGCGCCATTCAAGGCGCTCGCCGCCTTCCACGGGTTTGGGCTTAGCGGGTATGGCGGATGCGGATGTGGCGGATGACGCCGGGGCCGGCGCGCTCGACTTGGCCACGGGAGCGGGCGTGGAAGCGGCAGCACCGCTCTTGTCCTTGGAAGGCGTCGACGTGTTGGGTTTCATGGTCACTCGTCGGTGTCGACGGCCGCGGCCGCCTGGAGCTGGTGGATCACGTTCATCGGCAGCGGCCGCACGAGCTTGAGCCACTTGGTGGCCGGCAGGTCATGGCGGGCCTCGATGTGGGCGGCGCGCTGCTCGAGCACCTCGCGCTCAGGCACCGCGACGCCGCGCCCCGCGACGACGATGGTATTGCCCTCGCGGGTCGGCGTCAGGTGCCAGACCTGGTCGGAGCCGAACACCTTCGCGATCCGTGTCGCGCTGCGCGTGAAGCTGGCGCTGCGGCCGAACAGGTTGACCGTCATCAGCCCGCCGTCGGCGAGCACGCGATGGCAGTCGGCGTAGAACGCCTCGTCATCGAGGACCGGCGCCGCGGCCTCGTGGTCGTAGAGGTCGACGTTGAGCACCTGGGCGTTGCCCCAGTTCGCCGCATCGGCGACCCAGGCGCCGGCGTCCTCGTTGACCACGCGCAGACGCTCATCGTCGTCGGGCAGGTGGAACCAGTGCCGGTTGGCGCTGATGACGGTCGGGTTGATCTCGACCGCCGTGGTCTTCATCTTCAACTGCTTGCGGCAGAAGCGCGTCAGCGCGCCGGCGCCCAGGCCGAGCTGCACCGCCTGACCCTGCGTCATCTCACGGGTGTCGCGCCACAGCAGCCAGGCCATCATGCGCTGGACGTACTCCAGCTCGAGCTTCTCGGGCTTCTTGAGCCGCATCGCGCCCTGGACCCAGATCGAGTCGAGGTGGAGGAAACGGACGCCGTCGAATTCGCTCAGCGTGGCTTCGACCCAATCGCGCGATGCCGGCGATGCGGCCGATCTGCCGCCCTTGTTGCTCTTCGAATCCCGTTGCTTGCTCACGGCTGTCGTTCCCATGCCGGGTCCACGGGGCCCGGTCGCGTCATCTGTCGTTCAAGGGCCCGGCGAGCTCCCGCCAGGCGCGAAGCTTGGCATCGTAGGGCATCGTGTAGGCGGGACTGGAGCTGGGCAGCCCCAGCACACGGTAACGGGCTGCAAGAGGTCCGAGCTGCTTCAGCCCGAAGCGCAAGGCCGTGCCGCCGTTGAAGCCGATCGTGCGCAGCGCCGGCAATTGCTGGATCAGACGGCCGAGGTCGCTGGCGAAGGGATTGCGGATGGCGCTGTCGAGGCTGCCTTCCCGCTCGGTCTCGGTGATCACGTCCCAGACCGCGACGCGGCGGGCGCGCAATGCGGCGAGTCGCTCGGGGTATCCCATCGCCGGCAGATCCACGCCGAAGACTTCGCCGACCAGCCGCCAGAACTGGTTGCGTGGATGGCCGTAGTACTGCTGCGCCTGGAGCGAAGCCACACCGGGGAAGCTGCCCAGCAGCAGCCACTCCGCGTCCGGCGCGTGGACGGGTGCGAGTCCCTGCCAGCGGGCGGGCTCGCGCGAGTCGGGTGGACTTCCTGTGTCAGACATGCGCGGTTGGCGCGGGTGGAGCGGAGGGTGTGGCGCCCAAAGCGTCCAACCCACCCAACCGCGGCAGCGCGGCGCGCGCATTCCGACTCGTGCGCTCGGCCGCTTCCTGCGGGGTCCAGCCACGCAGCCCGGCGAGGACCTCGCCGATGCGTGGCAGTTCCCCCGGCTCGTTGCGCGAGGTGGCGCCAGCGGCGCGTTCCTCGGCGGTCCGGTAAAGCCAATGCGGCGGAATGTCCGGCGCGTCCGTCTCCAGGACCAGCACCTCGGCGGGAAGCTCCACGGCGAGCCGGCGGATCTGCAGCGAGCGGTCGAAGGTCAGCGTCCCGCCGAAGCCGAGTTTGAAGCCGAGATCGATGAAGGCCTCGGCCTGCTGCCGGCTGCCGTTGAACGCATGACCGATCCCGCCGGTCTGCAAGCCGATGCGGCGCAGCCCGCCCAGCAACTGGTCGGCGCTGCGGCGCACATGGAGGATCACCGGCAGCCCGTGCCGCTTCGCGAGCTTCAGTTGCTCGACATAGAAATGCTGCTGCGTCGCGGCGTCCAGGTCCTTGACGAAGAAGTCCAACCCGATCTCGCCGATGCCGACGAGGCGCGGATCGTCGCGGCACTCCGACAGCATCCGGTCGAGCCGACCGAGGTCCTCGTCGCGCGCGTGCATCACGTACAGCGGATGGATGCCCAGCGCATAGCTGAAGCCATGCGCATGCGCGAGCGCCCTCACCTGCTCGAAGTTCCCCGCGACCACCGCCGGAATGACGACCTGCGACACGCCCCCCGCCACGGCGCGCGCGACGACGGCATCGCGGTCGGCGTCGAACTCCGAGGCGTCGAGGTGGCAGTGCGTGTCAGTCCACATGGCGACCGCTGGGGTGTGGGAACTGGGGGTGGGAACGTCGACTGACCGCCGTTGCGGTCAGCGGAAGACGACCGTGCGATGTCCGTTGAGCAGCACGCGATGTTCGGCATGCCACTGGATCGCACGGGCGAGCGTCACGCACTCGACGTCGCGACCGATCGCCACGAGCTGGTCGGGCGTCATCGAGTGATCGATGCGGGCGACGTCCTGCTCGACGATCGGGCCCTCGTCGAGATCGGAGGTCACGTAATGCGCGGTCGCGCCGATCAGCTTGACGCCGCGCTCGTGGGCCTGGTGGTACGGCCGCGCGCCCTTGAAGCTGGGCAGGAAACTGTGATGGATGTTGATCGCGCGACCTTCCAGGAAGCGGCACAGCTCCGGCGACAGGATCTGCATGTAGCGCGCCAGCACGACGAGGTCGATCTGCTGTTCCTCGATCAGCTCGCGGATCTTGCGTTCCTGCGCCTGCTTCTGCTCGTCGCTCGCCTGCAGCAGTGGCAGGTGGTGGAACGGGATGTCGTGCGACGCGGCCAGCTGATAGAAGTCGCGGTGGTTCGAGACGATGGCCGGGATCTCGATGGCCAGATGGCCGGTCTGCACGCGGAACAGCAGGTCGTTCAGGCAGTGGCCGAGCTTGGACACCAGCAGCAGCACGCGCGTCTTGCGCTGCGCGTCGACCAGTTCCCAATCCATCGCCAGGCGCGCGGCCAGTGGCGCGAACGCATCGCGCAGCGCGGCGGCCGGGCGGGCCTCGGCGCATTCGAACTCGATGCGCATGAAGAAGCGGCGGTGATCCGCGTCGCCGTGCTGGGCCGAGGTCAGGATGTTGGCGCCCTGCTCCAGCAGGACGCCGGTGACGGCGTGGACGATGCCGGCCTGGTCGGGACAGCTGAGCTTCAGGATGAAGCGGGTGGACGGGGATTCCGAGGAAGGCTTCGATGCGGTCATGATGACCCGCATCGTAATGCAGCCCTCAGGGAGCGCTCAGGCCGCGACCGGTTGCAACGCGCCGCCGACCAGGCGCCGCTGATGCTCGCAACGGGCCGCCAGGTCCTGGTCATGGGTGACCATGACGAAGGCGGTCCCCAGCTCGCGGGCCATCTCGAGCATCAGGTCGAAGACCGTCGCGGCGGTCGATCGGTCGAGGTTGCCCGTCGGCTCATCGGCCAGCACGCAGGCCGGGCCGGTGACCAGCGCCCGGGCGATCGCCACGCGCTGGCGCTCGCCGCCGGACAGCTCGCCGGGACGATGCAGCACGCGCGGACCGAGCCCCACCCGCGTCAGCACCTTCTCGGCCTGCGCGCGCGCCTGCTCCTGGGGCACACGACGGATGCGCAGCGGCATCGCGACGTTGTCCAGCGCGCTGAATTCCGGCAGCAGGTGGTGGAACTGGTAGATGAACCCGAGGTGCTGGTTGCGCCAGTCGCCGCGAGCCTTCTCGCCGAGCGCGCCGAGGTCGCGTCCCATCAGCTCGACGCGGCCTGCGGAAGGCTTGTCCAGGCCGCCGAGCAGATGCAGCAGCGTGCTCTTGCCCGAGCCCGAGGCCCCCAGCACCGCCAGCGTCTCGCCGGCTTTCACGACGACGTCGAGGTTGTGGAAGACCTGCACGTCCAGCGGCCCTTCGACGAAGCGCTTGCCCAGGCCCTGGCCCTGCAGCACCACCTGTCCGGCGGGGATGCGGGCGACCGACGGCATGGTGTTCTTCTTCACGTCACTCATAGCGCAGCGCCTCCGCGGGTTGGACGCGGCTGGCGCGCCAGCTCGGATAGACCGTCGCGACGAAGGCCAGGATCAGCGAGGTCACGGTGATGGGCACGATGTCGGACCACTGCGGATCGCTCGGCATGTGGCTGATGACGTAGATGCTGGCCGGCAGGAAGGTGGTGTGCAGCAGTTTCTCGATGGTCGGAACGATCACGTCCAGGTTGTGCGCGACGACCAAGCCCAGTCCGAGTCCGCCCAGCGTGCCGATCACGCCGGCCAACGCGCCCTGGATCATGAACACGCCCATGATCGAGCGCGGGCTCGCGCCCAGCGTGCGCAGGATCGCGATGTCGGCCTGCTTGTCGGTGACGGTCATCACCAGCGTCGACACCAGGTTGAACGCGGCGACCGCGACGATCAGCGTCAGGATGATGCCCATCATCCGCTTCTCGACCTGGACCGCGTCGTACCAGTTGGCGTTGGTGCGGGTCCAGTCGCGGACGTAGATGGCCTGCCCCGCCTGCAGCAGGTCGCGCTGCAATTGAGCGCCGACCTGACGGGCCAGTTGCACGTCACGCAGCTTCAACTGCACGCCGCTCGGCGTGCCGGTGCGGAACAGCTTGGCGGCATCGCCCACATGGATGAGCGCCAGGCCGCTGTCGTACTCATAGTGGCCGGCCTCGAAGACGCCGACCAGTGTGAACTGCCGCAGCGTCGGCTGGACGCCCAGCGGCGTCACCTGCCCCGACGGGATCGCCAGCGTGATCTTGTCGCCGCGCTGCACGCCCAGTTGCCGCGCCAGCTCGACGCCCAGGATGATGTTCCATTGCCCCGGCTGCAGACGCTCCAGCAGGCCGTCCTTCGCCAGCTTCTCGGCGATCGGCGTCACCGTCGGCTCCAGCGCCGGATCGATGCCCCGCACGATCGTGCCCCGCATGTCGGAACCCCGCGCGATCAGCGCCTGGCCCGACACGAACGGCGCGGCGGCAGCAACCTCAGGATTCTTCTTCGCCTGATCCGCCACCGCCCGCCAATCCGGCAAGCCCTCACCCGTGTCGTTCAGCAGCTCAACGTGCGCGATCACGGACAGCATCCGTTCACGGACCTCCTTCTGGAAGCCGTTCATCACCGACAGGACGATGATCAACGCGGCAACACCCAGCGCAATGCCGAACATCGACACACCAGAGATGAAGGAGATGAAGCGGTTGCGGCGCCCTCCACGCCCAGCTCGCGTGTAACGCCAGCCGATCTGCAACTCATAGGGCCAATTCATAGGGGGTGGATGCTAACCGCTCGCCCCACCCTTCCCGCTTAGGACTGGCTGATGAGCGACGGACGCCGGGGCGGGCCCCAGGCCGCTGTCGCATCGAGCCCGGACGCCAACTCGCGCCGCTCACCTGCGGTTCGCTGTGCTCGAACAGACGGCGCCCAAGTCAGTTTTTTCGAAAGGCTCGATGCGACAGCGGCCTGGGGCCCGCCCCGGCGTCCGCGATGCACCGAGCTCTCCGTCAATGCGCCTCGTCCCAGTTGGCGCCAACGCCAACTTCCGCCAGCAACGGCACCTTCAACGCGGCAACACCAGCCATCAGCGTCGGCACCTCGGCCTTCACCCAGTCAAGCTCCTCGTCCGGCACCTCGAAGACCAGTTCGTCATGCACCTGCATCACGACCTTCGTCTTCTTGCCCTGCTCGTCCAGCGCCTGCTGCACCGCGATCATCGCCAGCTTGATCAGGTCGGCCGCCGTGCCCTGCATCGGCGCATTGATCGCCTGACGCTCCGCACCGCTGCGACGCGGACCGTTGCCCGAATTGATCTCCGGCAGCCACAGACGCCGACCGAAGACCGTCTCGACGTAGCCCTTCTCCTTGGCGAACTGCTTGGTGTCGTCCATGTAGCTGCGCACGCCGGCGAAGCGCGTGAAGTAACGGTCGATGTAGTCCTTCGCCGCCTTCTGCTCGATGCCCAGCGACTGCGCCAGCCCGAACGCGCCCATGCCGTAGATCAGACCGAAGTTGATCGTCTTCGCGTAACGCCGCTGCTCGGGCGTGACCGCATCCACGTCACCGCCGAAGACCTCCGCGGCCGTCGCGCGATGCACGTCCTGCCCCTCCTGGAAGGCCTTCAACAGACCCGGGTCCCCGCTCATGTGCGCCATGATCCGCAGCTCGATCTGCGAATAGTCCGCCGACACGATGTGATGCCCCGCCGGCGCGATGAAGGCCTCGCGCACACGCCGGCCCTCGGCCGTTCGGATGGGGATGTTCTGCAGGTTGGGCTCGTTGCTGGACAGGCGACCCGTCACGGCCACCGCCTGCGAGTAGGTCGTGTGCACGCGACCCGTCGTCGCATTGACCATCAACGGCAGCTTGTCCGTGTAGGTGCTCTTGAGCTTGGCCAGCGAGCGGTACTCCAGGATCTTGGCCGGCAGCGGGAAGTCCGCCGACAGCTTCTCCAGCACCTCCTCGTCCGTCGACGGCGCGCCGGTCGCGGTCCGCTTCACCACCGGCAGGCCGAGCCGGTTGAACAGGATCTCGCCGATCTGCTTGGGCGAGCCGATGTTGAACGGCTGACCCGCGATCTCGTAAGCCGCCTGCTCGGCCGCCACCATGCGCTGGCCGAGGTCGGCGCTCTGCGCCTGCAGCCGACCGGCGTCGATCAGCACGCCGGTGCGCTCGATGCGCGCCAGCAGCGCCGACACCGGCATCTCGATCTGCTCGTAGATGAACTTCAGTCCGGCGTCGGCCTCCAGGCGCGGCATCAGCGTCTGGTGCACGTGCAGGCACATCTCGGAGTCCTCGCAGGAGTACTCCGACGCCTTCGCCACCTCGACCTGCGCGAACGGGATCTGGTGCGCGCCCTTGCCGCAGAGGTCCTCGTAGCTCAGGCCCTTGCGGCCCAGCACGCGGTCGGCCAGCGCCTCCAGGCCGTGACTGCGATGCGCCTCCAGCACGTAGCTTTCCAGCATCGTGTCGAAGGCCGTGCCCTGGACCGCGATGCCGTGGTTGGCCAGCACGTGGGTGTCGTACTTGACGTTCTGCGCGACCTTCTTCTTCAGCGGATCCTCGAGCCAGGGCTTGAGCTTCGCCAGCACCGCGTCCATCGGCAACTGCTCGGGCGCGTCCGGACCGTCGTGACGGATCGGGATGTAGGCGGCCTCGCCCGGCTTCACGCTGAAGCTGATGCCGACGATCCGCGCCTGCATCGGATCCAGCGAGTCGGTCTCGGTGTCGAAGGCGGACAGCTCCGCGGCGTTCAGCTGCTCGACCCAGGCATCGAGCCGGGACATGTCGAGGATGGTCTCGTAGCGCTTGTCGACGGGGATCGCCGGGTGCTGGTGCTCCGCAGGGGAATCGGTCGGGCTCGCCGCGCCGACGTCCGCTTCCGGCCTGGCGCGCTTGGGCGCGTCGCCGCCGAGCTTGCCTTCCAGGTCGCGCTTCCAGGTCTTGAAGCCGTTGCGCGTGTAGAAGTCGAGCAGCCCCGCCTCGTCGACCGGATTGAAGGCCAGCGCCTCCAGCGCCGGCCAGCCCGCGACGTGCACGCACAGGTCGCAGTCGACCTTGACCGTCACCAGCTTGCGGCCCATCGGCAGCCAGTCCAGCGCCTTGCGCAGGTTCTCGCCGGCGACGCCCTTGATCTGGTCCGCGTTGGCGATCACGCCGTCCAGCGAGCCGTGCTCGGCGATCCACTTGGCCGCGGTCTTCGGGCCGACCTTCTCGACGCCCGGCACGTTGTCCACCGTGTCGCCCATGAGGGTCAGGTAGTCGATGATCCGGTCCGGGGGCACGCCGAACTTGGCCACCACGCCGGCCTCGTCCAGCTTCTCGTTGCTCATCGTGTTGATCAGCGAGACGTCCGGCGTCACGAGCTGCGCCAGGTCCTTGTCGCCGGTCGAGATCACCACCTGGTGCCCCGCCTGCGCCGCCACCCGCGACAGCGTGCCGATGCAGTCGTCGGCCTCCACGCCGGGCACCGTCAGCACCGGCCAGCCCAGCAGCTTCACCACCTCGTGGATGGGGTCGATCTGCTCGCGCAGCGCGTCGGGCATCGGGGCGCGCTGGGCCTTGTATTCGGGGTACCACTCGTCGCGGAAGGTCGGGCCGGACGCGTCGAAGACGCAGGCCGCATGCTCGGCGCCGTAGTCGTCGCGCAGCTTCTTCAGCATGGCCACCATGCCGTGGATGGCGCCGGTGGGCTGCCCGCCGGGACCGCGCAGGTCGGGCATGGCGTGGAACGCGCGATAGAGGTAGCTGGATCCGTCGACCAGCAGCATCAGAGGTTTGCTCATCCCGACATTGTTGCAGGCGCACGCCACCCCGGCTGTCAGCAGGCCGCGCCTGACACCGGCACCCGCCCGGGGGGCGGGGTTTTCCTGGGGCCAAGCTTAGAATCGACCTCACCATGAAAACCATCCGCCTCGCCCCTCTGTTCGCCGTCCTGGCCGCCTTGGCGTCCCAGGCTCACGCGGCCGACGCGCCGGCTCCGGTCCCGGCTCCCGCCGAGGCCGCGAAGTTCCGCGACGTGCCCGAGGTGAAGGTCGAACAGCTCGTCAACGAAGACGACAAGGTCCGCATCGAGGAAACCCGGGTGAGGGGCCTGACCCAAAAGGTCGTGGTCAAGAACAAGGACAGCAAGGCGCCCGAGTACGAGATCCTGCTCGGCGACACCGGTCGCGACATCCCCACCCGCCAGGGCGCCGACCGCGGCAACGCGGGCGCGCGGGTCTGGCGCCTCTTCAATTTCTGACCTGGGCGGGCTGATCCGACGCGGTCGGCCCCCGGTCCGTTCCTTTTCCCTTTCATGGCCGTATTCACCGACGTCTCGACCGAGCAGGCGCAAGCGCTGCTGGACACGCTGGCCCTGGGCGAGCTGCAGTCGCTCAAGGGCATCACCGCCGGCATCGAGAACACCAACTACTTCGTCACCACGACGCGCGACGGCCAGACGCACGACTACGTGCTGACGATCTTCGAGCGCCTGAGCTTCGAGCAGTTGCCGTTCTACCTGGAGCTGATGCGCCACCTCGCGCGCAAGGGCGTGCCGGTGCCCGCGCCGCAGCCCGACGCGCAGGACCGCATCCTGCACACCGTGGCCGGCAAGCCGGCGGCGGTCGTGGACAAGCTGCTCGGCGGCCATCAGCTGGCCCCGGACGTGTTCCATTGCGAGCAGGTCGGCGCCGGCCTCGCCCGCATGCATCTGGCCGGCCAGGACTTCCCGCTGCACCAGGACAACCTGCGCGGCCTGCCCTGGTGGCGCGAGACCGTGCCGGTCGTGCTGCCGCACATGACGCCGGCGCAGGCCGAACTGCTGCGCGCCGAACTGGCCTTCCAGGAACAGCTCGCCGACGCCGCCGCGGCGCTGCCGCGCGGCCCCGTCCATGCGGACCTGTTCCGCGACAACGTGATGTTCGACGGCCTGCCCGGACGCGAGAAGCTCAGCGGCTTCTTCGACTTCTACTTCGCCGGGGTCGACAGCTTCCTGTTCGACCTCTGCGTCTGTTTGAACGACTGGTGCATCGACCTGGACAGCGGCCGTCTCGACGAGCAGCGCGCCGGCGCCTTCGTCAAGGCCTACGAGTCGGTGCGCCCGCTCTCCGGCGCCGAGCATCGCCTGCTCCCCGGCCTCCTGCGCGCGGCCGCGCTGCGTTTCTGGATCTCGCGGCTGTGGGACTTCCACCTGCCGCGCGAGGCCAGCCTCCTCACCCCCCACGATCCCACCCATTTCGAGCGCGTCCTGCGCGAGCGCATCGCCAGGCCCTGGCATGCGCTGGAGTCCCTGCCATGATCCTGCACCTGCAAACAGTCCCGCCGCGCAACGGTCTGCTCTGGGTGCGCCACGGGCTGAAGGTGCTGCGGCGCAAGCCGATCGCGCTGGTCGGCCTGTTCGCCGTGTTCCTGCTGGTCTCGTCGGTGCTGCAGCTGGTGCCGCTGCTGGGTCAGCTGGTGGTGCTGGCGGCGCTGCCGCTGGTGTCGCTGTCCTTCATGCTGGCGTCGCACCAGGTGCTGCAGTCGCACACGCCGACCGCGGCGATCTTCGCGCAGCCGCTGCAGCTGACCAAGGAACGCCGGCGCGACCAGTTGATCCTCGGGTTCCTCTACGCCTTCAGCACGATCGCCGTGATGTTCCTCGCCCACTGGCTGGACGGCGGCGCCCTGGTGCGCGCGGTCGAACAGGTGGCCGCGGCGGGCAGCGCCGCCAAGCCCGACCAGAAGGCCATCGAGGCCACCATCGGCGATCCGTCGCTGACCACCGGCATCGGCCTGCGGCTGCTGCTGACGGGCCTGATCTCGATCCCGTTCTGGCACGCGCCGGCGCTGATCCACTGGGGCGGCCAGGGCGTGATGCAGGCGCTGTTCTCCAGCACGCTGGGCGTGTGGCGCAACAAGGGCGCGTTCGCGCTGTCGGGCCTGGTCTGGGTCGGCCTGACCTTCGGCGCGACCATGGTGCTCACCATCGTCGGCATGCTGCTGGGGCTGGCCAACCTGCTGCCCTTCCTGCTGGTGCCGCTGGCGATGATCCTGACGACGGCGTTCTACTGCTCGCTGTACTTCACCTTCATCGACTGCTTCATGTTCGGCGCACCGAAAGACCTCCCCGAGACGCCGGTCACGCCGGTCTGACCACGGGTTCGATCAGGGCCGCTGCCCCGTGTCACCTGGAAGTGGGTGACAGGTCTTGCCCTTTCGAGCACCCGTCGCTCCCAGGGACTGGCTCCGCCGTTCGCTCCACCCTCTGCTCCACCATCTGCTCCACCATTCGCACCGTGATGACGGGACGTAATTCCTAACGACTTTTTCACGTCCTCGTCACTTGTCCTTCGCAGAATCCGCCCGCCTTTCCATAGCAGCGGAGCATTCACGAATGAGCAAGCAGCACGACATCGTTGCCAGCCAAGACAACGCCAACGAGTACGACGAGGACGCGGTCGTCAATCCGTCCGCCAACCCGCATTTCGAAGACATCCTGGCCGCGCGCCTGTCGCGGCGCGTCGCCCTCAAGGGCGGCATCACCACGGCGGCCTCCGCGCTGCTCGGCGGCTCCATCCTGAGCGCCTGCGGCAGCAGCGACGACTCGCCGGCCCCGGCCCCCACCCCGGCTCCGCTGAAGATCGGCTTCAACGCCGTCGCCAAGAACAAGAACGACCTGGTGACCGTGGCCGACGGCTACAACGTCAGCATCCTGCACGCGCTGGGCGACCCGCTGCAATTCGGTGAAGAGTCCTGGAAGGACGACGGTTCCGAAACCGCCGAGTCCTACAACCGCCGCATCGGCGACGGCCACGACGGCATGTACTACTTCGGCCTGAGCGAAGCCGGCGCCTTCGATGCCAAGCGCTCGGACCGCGGCCTGCTGGCCGTCAACCACGAGTACGTCGTCGCCCCCTACAGCCTGCACCCGGCCGGGCGCACCGCCGGCGCCGCGCGCAACGCGACCGAAGTGACCAAGGAAATCTACGCCCACGGCATCTCCGTGGTCGAAGTCAAGCGCGAGGCCACGGGCACCGGCATGGCGATGGTGCGCGGCTCGCGCTTCAACCGTCGCGTGACCTCGGCCACGACGATGGACTTCACCGGTCCGGCCAAGGGCCACCCCCTGCTGCAGACGCTGTTCAGCCCGACGGCCGTGCAGACCCGCGGCACCAACAACAACTGCGCCAACGGCTACACCCCGTGGGGCACCTACCTGACCTGCGAGGAGAACTACCTCAACGTGATCAGCCGTGCCGCCGGGGACGACGCGCTGCGCAGCGGTCCCAAGGAAGTGGCCGGCCTCAACCGCTACGGCCTGCCGCAGAACCGCAAGAGCCCCTACCTGTGGGAAACGGCCGGCAGCGACGACCTGTTCGTGCGCTGGAACTCGTCGGTGACGGGCGCCGCCGCGGCCGCCGACTACCGCAACACGATCAACACCTTCGGCTGGGTGGTCGAGATCGACCCGTTCGCGCCGGACTCCGTGCCCGCCAAGCGCACCGCGCTGGGCCGCTTCAACCATGAAGGCGCCTGGCCCGCCGAGGCGGTCGCCGGCAAGCCGATCGTCCTCTACATGGGCGACGACTCGCGCAACGAGTACATCTACAAGTTCGTCTCCAAGGCCAACTGGGATGCGGCCGACGTCGGCAAGGGCATGGCCGCCGGCGCGAAGTACCTGGACGAGGGCACGCTCTACGTGGCCAAGTTCAACGCCGACGGCACCGGCAACTGGATGGCGCTGACCTTCGGCGCCAACGGCCTGACCGCGGCCAACGCGACCTACGCCTTCGCCGACCAGGGCGACGTCCTGATCAATGCGCGCATCGCGGGCGACATCCTCGGCGCCACGAAGATGGACCGTCCGGAGTGGGGGGCCGTGCATCCGACCAACGGCGAGGTCTACATGACCTTGACCAACAACAGCAACCGCGTGCCCGCCACCGCGACGCCGACCGGCAGCCAGCTCAAGCCGGACGCCGCGAACCCGCGCTACTACGAGGACCTGAAGGGCACGACCTCGCAGAAGGGCAACCCCAACGGCCACATCATCCGCTGGAAGGAAGACGCGACCGACGTCACCAAGCTGACCTGGGACGTCTACCTGTTCGGCGCGCAGGCCGATGCGGCCGCGGACGTGAACCTGTCGGGGCTGGCGGACAGCAACGACTTCTCGAGCCCGGACGGCCTGTACTTCGACAAGCGCGGCATGCTGTGGATCCAGACCGACGACGGCGCCTACACCGACATCACCAACTGCATGATGCTGGCGGCCTTGCCGGGCAAGGTCGGCGACGGCGGCGTGGCGACGGCCGCGGGCGGCACGCAGACCCGCGCGGGCGCCAAGGCGACGTCGGACACGCTGCGCCGTTTCCTGGTCGGCCCGAAGGAATGCGAGATCACCGGCATCGCGATGACGCCGGACTACAAGACGCTGTTCTTCAACGTCCAGCACCCGGGCGAGGAAACGACGCCGGACTTCGCGGCCAAGACCTACGGCAGCTACTGGCCGGCCAACCAGGCCGACCAGACGGTGAAGAAGCGTCCGCGTTCCGCGACGGTCATCATCACCCGCAAGGACGGCGGCGAGATCGGCATCTGATCTAGCGGGAAATCTCCGGAGCGAGGGCGGCCTGACGGTCGCTCTCGCCGAGGACACGGCTGAGGATCGCTTCGCTCACGTGCCGCGGCACGTGGTTCGCGAGCTCGTCGGCCAACACTGGCGCCTGTGCGAGCACTGCCTCGCACAGGCGTTTCAATTCCAGCGTGACGCTGCGCGGCGCGATGTCGCAGTCCCGCGCGAAGTCGGCCCAGGCCGCGGCGTCGAAGGCGGCCGCATCGCCGGTGCCGCCAGCGAATCCATGCGCCGGCGCCGCGCGCAGGCCGCCGTGGTCGACGAAGAAGGACAGGTCCTTCGCGCCTGCGCCTTCGCAGCCGATGAGCTGGCGGAACATCGTCCATCGCAGCAGCGCCCGGCTGTCGACCAGCGGCGTGGGGCTGTGCCCCAGCAGCGAGAACAGCTGCGCGAGCGACACGCCATCCTGATTGCCCGGCGGTACGCCGAGCGCCTGACCGGCGTTGATCGCATGCACGCGCCGCACGCGGCCGTCCTCGAGGCGATGCCGATCGAAGCGCTCGACCAGCAGCACCGGTTCCGGCACGCGGTGCAATTGCGCCGGCGCCACGTCCAGGCCCACGCGCGCGGCGAGCCGCAGGCAGAAGAATTCGTTGAAGGGCTGATCGCCCAACCCGTTCGCATCGGGCGCCGGCTTGAGCACATGGGTCGAGGCCATCTGCGGCCCGTCGACGAAGTGCCAGCCACCGTCCCGTTCGACGTAGATCCCGAGCTTGTCCCGCTCGCCGCCGAGCGCGCCGCGCACCTGTCCGTCCCACACCGCAAAGGGCAAGGCATCGCGCTGGCGGATGCGCTCGGAGACCTCATCGCGCGGGATCGCCCGCTGCACCGGACCTGCCGGCCGTTGAAGGCCGTCCGCGATCAAGCGCACGGCACCGGGCAGATCCCGCCCCATCAGGCGCAGCGCGCCGACGCTGTCCTCGGGTCTCAGCCCGAGCGCGGGGAAGATCCGCGAACGCGCCTCGCCCACAGGCAGCAGGTGGTCGAAGAACGCGAGCACGGCGTCGTCTGCGGACTCGCTGCCCGGTCCGCCGCGCGGAGGCATCGGCAGCGACGGGGACAGCGGGAAGGCCAGGACTTCCGACGTCCATCGTTCGAGATAAGCCAGCGAGATCGGGGACGCCTCGGCGGCTTTCAGCCAGCCGACTTCATGTTCATCGAGCCAGAGCTCCAGACCGTTCATGCATCGTCATCCAGGTCGGAGAACTTCGAGTCGCGCGCGGTGCGGATCGCGCGCCGGACGACTTCGCGCTGCTGCGACGGCACGGCGAAGAGGCTCACGCCGAGCGCCCTCGCCGCCTTGAGCACGGTGGAGAGGCTCACGCCGCCCTGGCCCGTCTCGATGTTGATCAGTGTCTGACGAGACATGCCCAGCGCGTCGGCGGCTTCGACGAGCGGCAGGCGCGCCGTGGTGCGCGCGGCGCGGACGGCGGCGCCCAGCGCCAGCGCGTCCTCGATCATCGGGTCGTCGGGCGGATCGATCGGTACAACAGTTCGCATGGAGATTCCAGAATCAAAGACCTATTCGGATCTCCCTCCCAGGGCAAAACTGATTCCTGTTTGCTGGAATCTTTATCGCCTCACCGCCATTCTGCGCCTGTCGCCAGACCTCACGGCGTGCTCTGTACGATGTCCGCTCAGTCGATCGGGGTCAGCTTGGCCACGCTGAGCGCCAGCCACTTCGTGCCGTGCCGGCCGAAGTTCACCTGCGCCCGCGCGTCCGGCCCATTGCCTTCGAGCGTGAGCAGCACGCCTTCGCCGAACTTGTTGTGGAACACGCCCTTGCCGACGCGCAGTCCACCATGTTCGTTGCCGGTCTTCTCGGCCGCCGATTGCTTCATCGCCTTGGGCACCGGGGCCTGAGGGAAACCGGCCGCATCGACACGGCCCGCGCCCACCATCGACTTCAACCCCGAGCCGCGCTGCCAGGCCTGCTGGTAGTCCTTCGCGAAGCCCGAGCCGAAGCCCTGGTTGCGCGGCGTCAGCCACTTCAAGGTCTCCTCGGGGAGCTCCTCCATGAAGCGGCTCTTGATGTTGTAGCGGGTCTGGCCGTGCAGCATCCGCGTCTGGCAGAAGCTGATGTACAGCCGCTGGCGCGCGCGCGTGATCGCGACGTACATCAGCCGGCGCTCTTCCTCCAGCCCGTCCGAGTCGGACAGCGAGTTCTCATGCGGGAACAGGCCCTCTTCCATGCCGGTGATGAACACCGCGTCGAACTCCAGGCCCTTGGCCGAGTGCACCGTCATCAACTGGATCGCGTCCTGGCCGGCCTGCGCCTGGTTGTCGCCGGCCTCCAGCGAGGCATGCGTCAGGAAGGCCGCCAGCGGCGACATGATCTCGCCGGTCTCCGCGTCCGGCGTCGCGGGCGCCGCCGGAGCGACCGCCGCGGGCAGTCCGTCCGCGATCGCGCCGGGCGAGTGCTCGTCCACCGGCAGCGCCACCGCGTCCTTGCCGAAGCCCTCCTGCGTCACGAAGGCCTCGGCGGCGTTGACCAGTTCGCCCAGGTTCTCCAGCCGGTCCTCGCCTTCCTTCTCCGCGCGGTAGAACGCGGTCAGGCCCGAGTGCTCGATGATGTGCTCGATGATCTCGCGCAGCGTGAGGCCGGCCGTGGCCTCGCGCATCGCGTCGACCAGACCGACGAAGCCCGCCAGGCTCGCGCCGCCGCGACCGCCGACCGCGCCTATGCTCTGCACCAGCGAGCGTCCGCTCGGACGCGCCGCGTCCTGCAGCTGCTCGACGGTCCGCGCGCCGATGCCGCGCGCCGGGAAGTTGACGACGCGCAGGAAGCTGGTGTCGTCGTTGGGGTTCTCGATCAGGCGCAGGTAGGCCAGCGCGTGCTTCACCTCGGCGCGTTCGAAGAAGCGCAGGCCGCCGTACACGCGGTACGGGATGCCGGCGTTGAACAGCGCCGACTCGATCACCCGCGACTGCGCGTTGCTCCGGTAGAGCACCGCGATCTCCTTGCGTTCCAGGCCCTGGCGATGGAGGGCTTGCGCCTCCTCCAGCAACCATTGCGCCTCGGCGAAATCGCTGCTCGCCTCGTGCACGCGAACGGGCTCGCCTGGACCCGCCTCGGTGCGCAGGTTCTTGCCCAGGCGGTGGCTGTTGTTGCTGATCAGCGCGTTGGCCGCGTCCAGGATGTTGCCGAAGCTGCGGTAGTTCTGCTCCAGCTTCACGACCTGGCGCACGCGGTACTCGCGCTCGAAGTCGGCCATGTTGCCCACGCGCGCGCCGCGGAAGGCGTAGATGCTCTGGTCGTCGTCGCCCACCGCGAACACGCCCTGCCCGCGCCCCGGCGGCGCGAACATCTTCAGCCACGCGTACTGCAGCTTGTTGGTGTCCTGGAACTCGTCGACCAGCACGTACTGGAAGCGGCGCTGGTAATGCTCGCGCACCGCCTGGTTGTCGCGCATCAACTCGAACGAGCGCAGCATCAGCTCGGCGAAGTCGACCACGCCTTCGCGCTCGCACTGGTCCTGGTAGGCCTGGTAGATCTCGACCAGCTTGCGGGTCTGCTCGTCGCGCAGGTCGATGTCCTTGGGACGCATGCCGTCCTCTTTCGCGCCGGCGATGTACCAGGAGACCTGCTTGGGGACGAAGCGCTCCTCGTCGAGCTTCATCGCCTTGATGACGCGCTTGACCGCGGAGACCGTGTCGCCCGAGTCCAGGATCTGGAAACCTTGCGGCAAGCCGGCCAGTTTCCAGTGCGCGCGCAGGAAGCGGTTGCACAGGCCGTGGAAGGTGCCGATCCACATGCCGCGCACGTTCACCGGCAGCATCGCGGACAGGCGCGTGACCATCTCCTTGGCGGCCTTGTTGGTGAAGGTCACCGCCAGCACCGAGGCCGGGGTCGCATGGCCCTGGCTCATCAGCCAGGCGATGCGGGTGGTCAGCACGCGGGTCTTGCCCGAGCCGGCGCCGGCGAGGATCAGCGCGGGCTCCTGGCCCAGCGTCACCGCGGCGTACTGCTCGGGGTTGAGGTTGTCCAGCAGGCCGCGCGGCGCGCGCGGCGTGAACAGGTCCTCTTGAGGCGGGGTCGGGCGCTCGTCGCCGAAATCCTGGGAATTCATCCAGCCATTCTAGAGAGACTGGCATGATGCCGCCCCCATGAAGCCAGAAAAATCAAAGACCTCGGCGAACAGCGCGAGCGGCAAGGCGATCACCGCCGGTTCAGAGGGAAACCCGTGCCCCTGCGGCAGCGGCCGCCCTTACGCATCGTGTTGCGGCGCGTTGCACCGCGCCTTCGCCGACAGCGGCGCGCTCATCGCGGCGGACGCGCAGGCGCTGATGCGCTCGCGGTACACGGCCTACACGATGGATCTGATCGACTATCTGCTCGCGACCTGGCACCCGAGCACCCGGCCGGCATCACTGGATCGCGGCGAGCGCGACCTGAAGTGGCTGGGCCTGGAAGTGCGCTCGCACACGCGCCAGGACGCGGACCACGAGACCGTGTCCTTCGTCGCGCGCAGCAAGGTCGGCGGGCGCGCGCACCGCATGCAGGAAGTCAGCCGATTCGTGCGGGAGCACGGGGCGTGGCTGTATGTGGACGGGCAGATCGACTGACCAGCCGCACGGCCGGCGTGCGGCGCACCATCCGGCCCAAGACCTGGACGAACCGGTCCAGGAAGGACCGGTGGCCGATGTGAAACTCCTGAGGCATGGCGAACTCCTGCGACTGCGACGACAACGACGACTGCGGACCGGGGGGTCCCGCCACCGACATCGATGGCGCTGAGGGCCTGCTGCGATGATGAGCAGGCCGCATGACAGGATTTTGGCGAAGCACCCTGTGACTGACCTCTCCCCCCAAACGGGGAAAAGAGGGCAAAAAACGCTCCAGGCGTGCGCACACCGTCCCCTTCAGCGATGACATCTCCTTCCAACCTCCCTTCCCTCGCCCTGACCGACCCCGCCGCCGATGCCAGCGTGGCATCCATCGATCCGTCGCGCGCGCTCCGTCTCCTCCATCTGGACGAACACCTCGCGGTGATCGACAAGCCCGCGGGGCTGCTGGTGCATCGCACCGCCATCGACGCGCACGAGGAAGACGCCGCGCTGCAGCGTCTGCGCGATCAGCTTGGCCGGCCCGTCTGGCCGGCGCATCGCCTGGACCGCGGCACCTCGGGCGTGCTCGTCTTCGCGTTGAGCGCCGAGGTGGCAAGCCTGCTCGGCGGGGCACTGGCCGAGCGCCGCACCCACAAGCGCTATCTGGCGCTGGTGCGAGGCTGGCCCGTCGGCCAGGACGACGAAGGCGGCGGCGTCATCGACCATCCGCTCGCGCGCGATCCCGAGCTGCCGTCCGCCGGCCAGCCGCACCTGGAGGCGCAGACCGAGTGGACCTGCCTGCGACGGCATGAGGTGCCTGTCAGCACCGATCCGCGCTTCGCGACGACGCGACTGGCGCTGCTCGCCTGCGAGCCGGTCCAGGGGCGACGGCACCAGATCCGCAGACACCTGAAACACATCGCGCATCCGATCGTCGGCGACGCCAACCACGGCAAGGGACCGCTCAACCGCGCGCTCGCGGCGCACTTCGGCCTGCAGCGGCTGTGGCTGCATGCGCAGCGACTGACCCTGGCGCACCCGATCACCGGGGCGCTGCTCAAGATCGAAGCGGCGCCCGGCGCGGAGTGGGGCCAATTCTTCTGATCGCCGTCACAGCACTGCCACCGCCGCTGGCCCTCACCCCTGCCCTCTCCCGCAAGCGGGAGAGGGAGTAAAAACGGCGGCGCACTTCCGCAAGCGAAGAAGCAGAAAGTCAGCCGAAGCGCACCGCGTAGATCGGCGGCAGGTGCCCGGACACGAGTTGCCAGCGATCGCCGGCATCATCGGTCGCCCACAGGTTGCCGGTCGTGCTGCCCATCAGCAGACGTCGGCCGTCGTCGTGCGCGGCCAGGCCGTGGCGGTAGACAAGGTCGTAGCAATGCGCCTGCGGCAGGCCGTTGCGCAGCGTCTCGAAGGTCTTGCCGCCGTCCCGCGTGCGGTTCACCACCAGCGCGCCGTCGACAGGCAGGCGCCGCTCGTCCTTGATGCCGGGCACGAACCACGCCGTGTCGGGATCGCCGGCATGGGCGGCCACCGCGAAGCCGAAGCCCGACAGCGGCGGCTTGATCTCGCCCCAGTTCGCGCCGCCGTCGACGGAGCGCCAGACGCCGTTGTGATGCTGGCACCAGAGCACATCCGGATCGGCGGCGCTGGCGACGATGCGATGCGGGTCCTGGGTGTTCTCCTCGCCCTGCTGCTCCGGCGGGAGGAAGTCGGCCCGCATGCCTCTGGCGCTGATGTGCCAATTGGCGCCGCCATCCTCGCTGCGCCAGGCGCCGCCGCAGGAGATGCCGAGCAGCAGCCGCTTCGGATCGCGCGGATCGACGTTGATCGAATGGATGCCCGGCGCGTCGTAGCCGCCGCCGAACCAGCCCAGCCGCTCGGGCTTCTCCCACAGCGTGTCGACGAGTTGCCAGGACTCGCCCTGGTCGTCGCTCACGAAGAGACCGCCGGGGATGGTCCCGGCCCACAGCCGTCCGTCGCCGCCGCGCTCCAGCGCCCAGATCTGCTGGAGCTTCCACGGCGGCCCCTCCGCGCCTTGCGGCTGCTCGGGGAACGCGGGCGCGGCGAGCTCGCGCCAGGTGGCGCCGCCGTCGTCCGACACCTGCAGCTTCGAACCGAAATGCCCGAGATTGAGCGCCGCGAACATCCGTCCGCCGCCCGCCGGCGCGGGCAACACCATGCTGACGGGATCCCCAACGAAACTGTGACGGCCTATCGACCATCCGCCTTTGGCGGGATCGTTCCGAAGTTCGAACAGGCCCTTGCGGGTCGCGGCCCAGGCGGTGGTGGACATCGGTGTCTCCTTGCGATGGCTGGTGTTGCGATGGCGGATCTCACCTCTCACGACGATCGAGCGTCGCGGTTCTCGACAGGCGCAACCGGCCGATCAACGCCCGATCGATCGACTTCCGATCAACCGCCCGACAGTGCCTGCAGCACGTAGACCTTGGACTGCGCCGTCAGCGGATCGCTGAGCGCCTGGCGGTCCCGCGCGCGGTGGCCGTCGATGAACACCGCGACGTGCGTCCGCAGGTGCCCCTGCTCATCCAGGATGTAGCCGCGCAATCGCGGATTGCAGTCGAAGGCGAGCGTCAGCGCCTCCCCCAGCGTGCCGGCGTCGCAGTCCAGCTTGGGGGTATCGACGAAGCGATGCAGTTGCGACGTGAATTCGACGTGGGCCATGGTGTCCATCCTGCGACGAAGCGGGCCGCCTGAAAAGAGCAGAATCGCGGGCCCTCGCGCTCCAAGAACCATGACCAACGCCACCTCCACCGCCGCCGATCCCGCTCACGCCCGCACCGGCATGCTCTACGCCGCGCTGGCCTACATCGCGTGGGGCTTGTTCCCGCTCTACTTCAAGCGGCTGAGCGACGTCAGCGCGTTCGAGGTCATCGCGCACCGGACGCTGTGGTCCATGGTCTTCGTCGCCATCCTGCTGACGGCGCTGCGCCGCTGGGCCTGGCTCGGTCCGGTGCTGCGCTCGCCGAAGCTGCTCGGGACCTGCGCGGTGTCGGCGCTGCTGCTGTCGACCAACTGGCTGGTCTACGTATGGGCAGTACAGCAGGGGCATGTCGTCGAAGCCAGTCTGGGGTACTTCATCAACCCGCTCGTGAACGTGATGCTGGGCTTCGTGTTCCTGCGCGAGCGGCTGCGGCCCGTGCAGTGGTTGGCGATCGGGCTTGCGGCGGCGGGCGTGATCTGGCTGACGGTGACCGCGGGACGGCTGCCGTGGATCGCGCTGGTGCTCGCGCTGAGCTTCGGGATCTACGGGCTGATGCGCAAGACGGCGCATCTCGGTGCGCTGGAGGGGCTGACGCTGGAGACGCTGATCCTCTCGCCCTTCGCCGCGGTGGCGTTGTTCTGGTGGACCAGCCAGGGCACCAGTGCGTTTGCGACCGGCGATGCCGGCCACATCGCGTGGCTGCTGCTCGCCGGACCGCTGACGGCCGTGCCGCTGCTGCTGTTCGCCGCCGGCGCGCGCCGCATCACGCTGACGACGCTCGGCCTCGTGCAATACCTGTCCCCGACGATCCAGTTCCTGCTCGGGGTGTGGCTGTATCACGAGCCGCTCGCCGGTGCGCGACTCGTCGGCTTCGTGCTGATCTGGTCGGCGCTCGCGGTCTACAGCGCGGAGAGCCTCTGGCGCTCACGCCGTTGAAGTTCCAGACCCACCAAGCGGAGCCCGAGGACCGGACTCTGCCGGTCCTCTGGGCTCGCCCTCTTGAGGGGGTGCGCGAAGCGCGTAGGGGGAGGGTCAGTTTCTGATGATGTGGTCGAAGGCGCTGAGTGCCGCCTTCGCGCCATCACCGGCCGCGATGATGATCTGCTTGAACGGCACCGTCGTCGCATCACCCGCAGCGAACACGCCCGGCACCGAGGTCTGACCCTTCGCGTCGACGATGATTTCGCCGTGCTTGGACAGCTCGATCGTGCCGCGCAGCCACTCGGTATTGGGTACCAGGCCGATCTGCACGAACACGCCTTCGACCTCGACGCGCTTGCTCTCGCCAGTCGCACGATCCACGTAGTTCAGACCATCCAGCTTGCCCGCCGTCCCGGTGAACTCGCTCGTCTGCGCCTGCTTCAGGATGACGACGTTCGGCAGGCTTTCCAGCTTCTTCACCAGCACCGCATCCGCGCGCAGCTGATCGCCGAATTCCAGCAGCGTCACATGCGCCACGATGCCGGCCAGGTCGATCGCCGCCTCGACGCCGGAGTTCCCGCCGCCGATCACCGCCACGCGCTTGCCCTTGAACAGCGGACCGTCGCAATGCGGGCAGTAGGCCACGCCCTTGTTCTTGTATTCCTGCTCGCCGGGCACATTGACGTTCTTCCAACGCGCGCCGGTCGAGATGATCAGGGTCTTGCTCTTGAGCGAGCCGCCGTTGGCCAGCTTCAGCTCGACCAGGCCGCCCGGCGTGGTCGCCGGAATGAGCGCTTCACCGCGCTGCAGGTTCATCACGTCAACGCCGTAATCCTTGACGTGCGATTCCAGCGCCATCGAGAACTTCGGACCGTCGGTCGACAGCACGGAGATGTAGTTCTCGATCGCCAGCGTGTCGTTGACCTGGCCGCCGAAGCGCTCGGCCGCGATGCCGGTGCGGATGCCCTTGCGGGCCGCATACACCGCCGCCGCCGCGCCGGCCGGGCCGCCGCCGACGATCAGCACGTCGTACGGTTCCTTGGCCGACAGCTTGGCCGCGTCCTTCTCCGCCGCGCCGGTGTCCAGCTTGGCGGCGATCTCTTCCACGGTCATGCGGCCCGAGCCGAATTCCTGGCCGTTCAGGTAGATCGTGGGCACGGCCATGATCTCGCGGGCATTGACCTCGTCCTGGAACAGCGCGCCGTCCACGATCACCGTCTTCACACGCGGATTCAGCACCGACATCAGCGACAGCGCCTGCACGACGTCCGGGCAGTTGTGGCAGGTCAGGGACATGTACACCTCGAAGAGGTAGTCGCCGTCCAGGCCCTTGATCTGGTCGATGGTGGACTGCTCCACCTTCGGGGGATGGCCGCCCGTCCACAGCAGGGCCAGCACCAGCGAGGTGAACTCATGGCCCAGGGGAATCGCGGCGAAGCGCAGGCTCTGCTCGGTGCCCGTGCGCTTCAGGCTGAACGACGGCTTGCGCGCATCGTTGCCGTTCAGGTTCAACGTGATCTTGTCGGACATCGCGGTGATGTCCTGCAGCAGCTGCTTGAGCTCTGCGGCGCTCTCGGAGTCGTTCAACGAGGCTTCGATCTCGAACGGCAGCGTGACCCGCTCCAGGTAGGCCTTGAGCTGAGCCTTCAGGTTGTCGTCCAACATCGTTGCTTCCTTCCAATTTTCTTAAGCGACTTCGAGAACCGGCCTCCCTGTCAGATCAGAGGGGCGGCCGAGCACACGCCCGCGGACCGGATCGGTCCACGCGCGGCGCGTTTGCAGTGAGGGGGAGAGGAACGTCCTCATCCGGATCACCGGTCCGGGGGCAAAGACGATCCGGACGGACCGCCTCCACCCCCGTGAGGGCGAGATCCTTTAGATCTTGCCGACCAGGTCCAGCGACGGGGCGATGGTCTTGTCGCCTTCGTTCCACTTGGCCGGGCAGACCTGGCCCGGGTTCTTGGCGACGTACTGGGCAGCCTTCAGCTTGCGCAGCGTTTCCTTGACGTCGCGGGCGATCGCGTTGTCATGCACTTCCAGGGTCTTGATGACGCCGTCCGGATTGATCACGAAGGTGCCGCGCAGGGCCAGGCCTTCTTCCGGGATGTGCACGCCGAAGGCGTTCGTCAGGGCGTGCGTCGGGTCGCCGACCAGCGGGAACTTGGCCTTGCCGACGGCCGGCGAGGTTTCGTGCCACACCTTGTGCGAGAAGTGCGTGTCGGTCGTGACGATGTAGACCTCGGCGCCCAGCTTCTGGAACTCGCCGTAGTTGTCCGCCGCGTCTTCGACTTCCGTCGGGCAGTTGAAGGTGAAGGCGGCCGGCATGAAGATCAGCACGGACCACTTGCCCTTGAGCGACTCTTCAGTGACCTCGATGAACTTGCCGTTGTGGAACGCTTGGGCCTTGAAGGGTTGGACTTGGGTGTTGATCAGGGACATTGCTTCGTTCTCGCAGTCAGGGGTTGATGGGATGGAAAGAATGATAGGGGGCGAAGGCTATCGGTGGGTTTGAATTCCCCAATGCGGCCTATTGCGAATCCCTATTGAGCCAAGCTATCAAAAATTAGATGTGCGATAGCAAAAACGTCATATCGCCGTCAAACCACCGTCAAATCCACCCGATCGCCCCGTACTGCGCTGCAACCGCGATCAAACCGCCATGACAGCGATCAGACCGCTTCCAGCGCCAGCAATTCCTCGACGGTCTGACGGCGGCGGATCAGCCGGTCCGAAGCGCCATCGACCAGCACTTCGGCGATCAGCGGTCGGCTGTTGTAGTTGCTGGACATGGACGCGCCGTATGCGCCGGTGTCGTGGATGACGAGCAGATCGCCGACCTTCGCTTGCGGCAATTCCCGCGCCAGGACCACGCCGCCTTCAGCCTGCGTGAACACGTCGCCGGATTCGCAGAGCGGACCCGCCACCACCGTCTCCTGGAGAGTCCGGCGTTGGCCGTCCGCGGGAATCAGGCTCATCGCATGGAAGCTGCCGTACATCGCCGGCCGCATCAGCTCATTGAAGCCGGCGTCGACCAGCAGGAAGTGCTGACGGCCCTGCGCCTTGACCGCGCGGACCTCCGCCAGCAGCACGCCGGATTCCGCCACCAGATAGCGACCCGGTTCGATCTCCAGGTCCAACGGATGGCCGACCACGTTCTCGGCCTCCTTCCGGGCGGCGTCCCACAGGCTGAAGTAGTGCGCGGTGTCGATGCGCTCGCCGCCCTCCTGATAGGGAATCGACAGCCCGCCGCCGGCCGAGATCGCCAGCAGATCCAGACCGCTTTGCTTGACGGTCCGGACGAGATCGACCATCGCGCTGCCGACGCGTCCAAGATGCTCGTAGTCGACGCCCGAGCCAATGTGCATGTGCAGCCCGATCAGCGTCAGCCCGCGGCGCGCGATCACGGCCAGCGCATCGGTCAGTTGCTCATGCCAGATGCCGTGCTTGCTGTGTTCGCCGCCGGTGTTGGTCTTGTTGCTGTGGCCGTGGCCGAAACCGGGATTCAGCCGCAGCCACACCGGGTGGCCGGGTGAGACCTCGCCGAGCTGCTCCAGCATGTCGATCGACCCGGCGTTCACCGGGACGCGGTGCTCGACGACCGTCTTGAGCGTCTCGCGGTCCAGCAGGTCGGCGGTGAACACGATGTCCGAATGGACCGCATCCGCGCCGGTGCCGACGGTGAAACCGGCGGCGAAGGCGCGCAGCAGCTCGCCGCGCGACACCGAGTCGACCTTCACGCCCCGCTCCCTCATCAGTCGGAGGATGTGGGTGTTGGAGCACGCCTTCTGAGCGAAGCGCACCGTGTCGAAACCACCCAGCGCGGTGATGCGCTCGCGGATGACGGCGGCGTCGTACACCCACAGCGGGGTGCCGTACTTCGCGGTGAGCGCTTGCAGCTGCTGTTCGCGGGCGGGGGTCAGGGCTTGCGGCATGTCAGGAATCCTTGCGTCGAATGCATCTTGGAACTCCCCGGAAGCTTCTGGAAGTTCTTGCAATGGCCACAAGCATCCATCGGACGGCGCATTCAATCAAATGCTTTGTTTTGCCGATCGAATTCATTTTTGATATGCACTGATATCCTGCCGGGATGCCCCTGCCCATCACGCATCGCCACATCGAAGTCTTCCGCGCCGTCATGACCGCCGGCAGCGTGACCGGCGCCGCGCAACTGTTGTTCACGTCCCAGCCGACCATCAGCCGGGAGTTGGCACGGATGGAATCGCTGCTCGGCTACGCGCTGTTCGACCGCGCGCCGGGGCGGCTGCGTCCGACCGCGCGGGCGCTGGCGCTGTTCGATGAAGTCCAGCGCGCCTACCAGGGCCTGGATCAGGTCGTCGCCCGCGCCCAGTCCCTGGGCCGCGCCGAGGACGAACGCCTGCGCGTCCTGACGCTGCCGGCGCTGGCGCACGCGCTGCTGCCGGACGCCAGCGCCGACTGGCTCGCCCGGCATCCGCAGGCGGAACTGACGCTGACGCCTCAGGAATCACCGCTGCTGGAGGAATGGATGGCCGCCCAGCGCTTCGACATCGGCCTGAGCGAGGTGTCCACCACCGTGCCCGGCACGCGCAGCGAGACGCTGGCCGAGCTCGACGAGGTCTGCGTGCTGCCCGCGGGTCACCGGCTGCTGGAGCGGCAAGTCCTGACCCCGCAGGACTTCGAGGGCGAGCGCTTCGTCAGCCTGTCCGCGGAGGATCCCTACCGCCGCCAGTTCGACGCCATCTTTGCAAGTGCCGGCGTGCGGCGTCGTCTGCAAATGGAGACACACAGCGCGATCGCCGTCTGCGCGCTGGTTCAGAAAAACCTGGGCATTGCGCTCGTGAATCCGCTGACCGCGCGGGCGTGCGCCGGACCGGATCTTCACCTGCGGCCGTTCTCGGTGTCGGTGCCCTTCCGCATCCAGGCCTTGTGGCCGCTGCACCGCGCCATGCATGCGCTGACGCAGGATTTCATTGATGCGGTGAAGCGTGCGCTCGCGCCCGCGATGGCCAGCCAACGACCGGCCGGCAAAGCAAAACGGCGCTGACCACGAGGCCAGCGTCGTTTGAGCGTCGTTTGAGCGCCGTTCGAAGGAGAGCGCCGCGCGCTCAGGCGACCTTGACGGCCACCGGCGCGAGGGTCGACAGGAAGCGCTCGCGGATCGAGCGCTCGATGCCGACGGCATCCAGGCCGCACTGGGCCATGAGCTTGCCGGGTTCGCCGTGCTCGACGTACTCGTCGGGCAGACCCAGCTGCAGCACCGGCAGCGACAGGCCTTCGGCCTGCAGCGCTTCCAGCACCGCGCTGCCGGCGCCGCCCATGACGCAGCCGTCCTCGACGGTCACCAGCGCGTCGTGGGTGCGGGCCAGTTCCTTCACCAGCTCGACGTCCAGCGGCTTCACGAAGCGCATGTTGGCGACGCTGGCGTCGAGCGCCTCCGCCGCCTTCAGCGCCGGATGCAGCAGCGTGCCGAAGGCCAGGATCGCGACGCGCGGCGCATGCGACCCGGCACGGCCACCGGTCGCCGGCAGCGACGAGGTCCGGCGCATCTCGCCCTTGCCCCAGGGCAGCGCGACCATCTCCTTGCGGATCTCCGCGCCTATGCCCGCGCCGCGCGGATAACGGACCGTCACCGGGCCGTTGTGCACGTGACCGGTGTACAGCGCCTGACGGCACTCGTTCTCGTCCGACGGCGTGATCACGCTCATGTTCGGAATGCAGCGCGTGAAGGCGATGTCGTAATTGCCGGCGTGCGTCGCGCCGTCGGCGCCGACCAGGCCCGCGCGGTCCAGCGCGAACAGCACGGGCAGGTTCTGCAGCGCCACGTCGTGGACCAGTTGGTCGTAACCGCGCTGCAGGAAGGTCGAATAGATCGCCACCACCGGCCGCAGGCCCTCGCAGGCCAGGCCGCCGGCGAAGGTCACCGCATGCTGCTCGGCGATGCCGACGTCGTAGTAGCGCGTCGGGAAACGCTTGTGGAACTCGACCATGCCCGAGCCCTCGCGCATCGCCGGCGTGATGCCGACCAGCGTGGGATCAGCCTCGGCCATGTCGCAGAGCCAGTCGCCGAACACCGTCGTGAAGGTCTTCTTGGCCGGCGCGGTCGAGGGCTTGATGCCTTCGGCCGGGTTGAACGGCGTCGGGCCGTGGTACTTGACCGGGTCGGCCTCCGCCAGCTTGTAGCCCTGGCCCTTGCGCGTGACCAGGTGCAGGAACTGCGGGCCCTTCTTGTCGCGCAGGTTCTCCAGCGTCGGGATCAGCGCGTCCAGGTCGTGCCCGTCGATGGGGCCGACGTAGTTGAAGCCGAATTCCTCGAAGATCGTCCCGGGCACGAACATGCCCTTGGTGTGTTCTTCAAAGCGGCGCGCGAACTCGTACAGCGGCGTGTGCTTGAGCACCGACTTCGCGCCTTCTCGCGCGGCGGCGTAGAACTTGCCGCTCATCAGCCGGGTGAAATACTTGTTCAGCGCGCCGACCGGCGGGCTGATCGACATGTCGTTGTCGTTGAGGATCACCAGCACGTCGCCCAGCAGGCCGCCATGCGCGACGCCGGCGTTGTTCAAGGCCTCGAAGGCCATGCCGGCGGTCATCGCGCCGTCGCCGATGATCGCGACCACGCGGCGCGACTCGCCCTTGATCCGGGCGGCCATCGCCATGCCGTGGGCGGCGGAGATCGAGGTGCTCGAGTGCGCGGTGCCGAAGGTGTCGTACTCGCTCTCGTCGCGGCGCGGGAAGCCGGAGATGCCGCCCTGCTGACGCAGCGTCGCCATCGCGTCGCGGCGACCGGTCAGGATCTTGTGCGGGTAGGTCTGGTGGCCGACGTCCCACACCAGCCGGTCGCGCGGCGTGTCGTAGACGTAATGCAGCGCGACCGTCATCTCCACGGTGCCCAGGTTCGACGACAGATGGCCGCCGGTCTTGGACACGCTGTTGAGGATGTGCGCACGGACCTCGTCCGCCAGCTGCGGGAGCTGACCGCGCGACAGCCGGCGCACGTCCGCGGGGCTCTCGATGGTCGACAGCAGCGTCTGCGCGGCTGTCGCGTTCGATGGGTTCTCGCTCATGGCGTCGCCTCTCTCTTTTGCCGGAGCCTTGTCGGAACCTTGCCGGGTCCGACGAGGATCTCAGTTGTCGCGCTCGACCACCTTGTCAGCCAGCAGGCTGAGCCAGGCGGTGTCGGCCAGGCCGCTGCCGGCGAGCGCCTGATGCGCCTCGTCCCGCAGGCGGAGCGCATACGCGCGGGCGGGCTCCAGGCCCAGCACGCTGACGTAGGTCGGCTTGTTGTTGTCCTGATCCTTGCCGGCGGTCTTGCCCAGCACGTCGCTGTCCTGCGTCACGTCCAGGATGTCGTCGACGACCTGGAAGGCCAGGCCGATCGCCGCGCCGTAGCGGCTCAGCGACGCCCACGCGGCGGGCGTCAACTCGCCGCACGCCGCGCCCATCAGGACGCTGGCCTGCAGCAGCACGCCGGTCTTGCGGCGGTGCATGTCACGCAGCTTGGCTTCGTCCAGCGGCTTGCCGATGCTGGCCAGGTCGATCGCCTGACCGCCGGCCATGCCGTCGTAGCCGCTGGCGCGCGCCAGCAGCCGGCACAGCCGGGCCTGCAACGCGGGCTCGACGCCCTCGTCCGGCGTCAGCACGTCGAAGGCCAGCGCCTGCATCGCGTCACCGGCCAGCATCGCCTGGGCTTCGCCGTACTGCACGTGCAGCGTCGGCTTGCCGCGGCGCAGCACGTCGTTGTCCATGCAGGGCATGTCGTCATGCGCCAGCGAATACGCGTGGATCAGCTCCACCGCGCACGCCGCACGCATCGCCGCCTCGCGCCGGCCGGCGGCGGCATCGGCCGCGGCCAGCACCAGCAGCGGACGCAGACGCTTGCCCGCACCGAGGACGGCATACCGCATGGCCTCGCCGAGACCGGCCGGTGCCGCTTCGGGCACCCAGGCCTCCAGCGCACGCTCGACGTCCTCGAGCGACTGACTCACCCAACGTTCGAAAATACCCGCATCCACTTATTCATCTCCCCAAGCCTGCGCGCTCCCACCTTCAATGACCTGTACTTGTTGTTCGACGGCCTGAAGTCGGGTGCGGCAGTATTTGAGCAAGGCGGCTCCCCGCTGGTAGCTGGCCAGCAACTGGTCCAGCGGCAGCTGCCCGGCCTCCATGGCCTGCACCAGACGTTCCAACTCCTCGACCGCCAGCTCATAGCTGGCAGGCTCCTGCTCCTGGATCGTGGGCTGCGCCGTCTTGGCGCTGGCGGAAGGCTTGCTCATTTCAAAACGCGAAAAGGCTGATTGTAAGCACCGTCACCACCCCGTCCGCCGTCCGACCGTCGGGGGATGTGAGCGCGCCGCCACAGGCGTCAGCGGGTGTTTCGGGCGCTGGGGGACACCTGACACCCATCGATTTCCCCTCCACGGGCGGGCCGGGTACAATCACCGGTTCCTTTGCCCACTGCGATGCCCTAAAAGGGGGTCCGGCGGGCACTGTTTCACTTCAGCCCCCACATGCCGGTCCGTCCAATCTGGGGGGCGGCCGTCACGGTTGACATTGGAGTCTTGGAGACCCTCTTGGATCATGTCCGACCTGAGCATCCCTCTCAGCGCGCTTGAGCGCAGCAGCACGGGCAGCACGGCCCCCAACACCCCCCAGCTACCGGTCACCTCCTACTTCGACGAGGACCTGTTCCGCCGCGAACAGGAACTGATCTTCCAGCACGGCCCCCGCTACCTCGGCCACGCACTTGCCGTGCCCGAGGTCGGGGACTACTACGCCCTGCCGCAGGAAGGCGAAGGCCGCGCCATCGTGCGCAGCGCGCAAGGCCTGGAACTGATCTCCAACGTCTGCCGTCACCGGCAGGCGGTGATGCTGCGCGGCCGCGGCAACACGCAGAGCAACATCGTCTGCCCGCTGCACCGCTGGACCTACGACCTCAAGGGCGAGCTGGTGGGCGCGCCCCACTTCAAGCAGGACCCCTGCCTGCACCTGAACCGCTACAAGCTGCGGGAGTGGAACGGCCTGCTGTTCGAGGACAACGGCCGCGACATCGCCGCCGACCTGGCGAAGTTGGGCCCGCGCGGCGCGCTGGACTTCAGCGGCTACCAGCTCGACAAGGTCCACGTCCACGAGTGCGACTACAACTGGAAGACCTTCATCGAGGTCTATCTGGAGGACTACCACGTCGGTCCGTTCCACCCGGGCCTGGGCCACTTCGTCACCTGCGACGACCTGGCGTGGGAGTTCGGCCGTGACTATTCGGTGCAGACGGTCGGCGTGAACAAGGCGCTCGAGAAGCCGGGCTCCGAGGTCTACGCCAAGTGGCACGACCAGGTGCTGGGATTCTCCGGCGGCCAGTCCCCGGACCAGGGCGCCATCTGGCTGACCTACTACCCCAACATCATGGTGGAGTGGTACCCCAACGTGCTGGTGGTGTCGACGCTGTTCCCCAAGGGGCCGCAGAAGACGACCAACATCGTCGAGTTCTACTACCCGGAAGAGGTCATCGCCTTCGAGCGCGACATGATCGACGCCCAGCAGGCCGCCTACATGGAGACCTGCGTGGAGGACGACGAGATCGCGCTGCGCATGGATGCCGGCCGAAAGGCGCTGATGGAACGCGGCGACAACGAGGTCGGCCCGTACCAGACGCCGATGGAAGACGGCATGAAGCATTTCCACGAGTGGTACCGCGGGCTGATGAAGCGCTGACGCCGCATCGACGGTGCGCTGACGCGCCGTCGCCTTCGCACCCGCCCAGGTGCGCACAACGCCCCGCTCTTGCGGGGCGTTCGTTTTTGCGGCTGCCCCCCACAGGACGGACCGGCCTTCGGCGCGAGAATCGGCGGCATGTCTGCACCCCTTCTGATGGTCCTGGCGACGCTGCTGTTCGCCACCATGGGTGTCTGCGTCAAGTTGGCTTCGGCCTACTACGGCGCGGGCGAGATCGTCATGTACCGCGGCCTGGTCGGCACGCTGTTCCTGTTCGCGCTGTCGCGCGCCAAGGGGCTGTCGCTGAAGACCGCCGTGCCGGCGATGCACTTCTGGCGCAGCCTGTCGGGGGTGATCGCGCTGTCGCTGTGGTTCTTCGCGATCAGCAAGCTGCCGCTCGCGACGGCGATGACGCTGAACTACATGTCCTCGGTGTGGATGGCGCTGTTCCTGATCGGCGGCGCGGTGCTCATGGGCGCGGCCAAGGTCGATCCGCGGCTGATCATCACCGTGCTGCTGGGCTTCGTCGGCGTCGGGCTGGTGCTGCAGCCCGCGATGGAGGACCAGCAGGTCTGGCACGGCCTGGCCGGGCTGGCCTCGGGGATGCTGTCGGCGATGGCCTACCTGCAGGTGACCTCGCTGGGCCGCGCGGGGGAACCGGAGTTCCGCATCGTCTTCTACTTCTCGATGGGCGGCGTGGTCGCGGGCGCGCTGACGACGATCGTGTCGCACGGCGGCTGGCACGGCCACACCTGGACGGGCGCGGCGCTGCTGCTGGCCGTCGGCGTCCTGGCCACCGCCGCCCAGTTGCTGATGACGCGCGCCTACGGCACCGGCAAGCCGCTGGTGAACGCATCGCTGCAGTACCTGGGCATCGTGTTCTCGGCGTTGTATGGTGTGCTGATCTTCGGTGACCTGCTGGGCCTGCTCTCGTGGCTCGGCATCCTGCTGATCGTCGTCGCGGGCCTGGGGGCGACGCTGCTGCGCGCCCGGAACACGCCCAAGGACGCCCAGCATTCTGTCCAGGAATCTTGAACGACCATGACGACGCCAGCGACGCCCCACCCGGTTTCTCCCTCGACATCCCCCGAGACTCCCCCCGCCGGGTCAGGTCTTGACGGTCTGGTCACGGTCGAACAGCTGCAGGCGCTGATGGGCTCGTCGACACCGCCGCTGATCGTCGACGTCCGCTTCGACCTGGCCGACACCGCGGCCGGCGAGCGCGCCTACGCGGCCGGCCATGTGCCCGGCGCGTTCTACTTGAATCTCGACCGCGACCTCAGCGGCCCGAAGCAGGATGCCTTCGGCGCTTTCCGCGGCCGCCACCCCTTGCCGGAACGCGAGGCTTTCGCCGCGCGGCTGCGGGAACTCGGCATGACGCCGGGCCGGCAGCTCGTCGCCTACGACGCGGCCGACGGCATGTACGCGGCCCGCGTGTGGTGGATGCTGCGCTGGCTGGGCCATGCGCAGGTGGCGGTGCTGGACGGCGGATTCGCTGCCTGGCAGCAGGCCGGCGCCGCGGTGACGACGGACGTCCCCGCCAGCGCTTCGACCCCCTCCACCACCTTCCAGCCTGGCACCCCGCTCGAAGCGCCCTGGTCCGCGCAGGAACTGCTCGCCGGCCTCGGCCGGGTGCGCCTCATCGACGCCCGTGCGGGCGAGCGATTCCGGGGGGAAGTCGAACCGCTGGACACCCAGGCCGGCCACATTCCGGGCGCGACGAACCGGTTCTTCAAGTCCAACCTCACGCCGGAAGGCCGGTTCAAGCCCGCCGCGCAACTGCGCGAGGAATTCGCCGTACTGCTCGGCCCGCAGGGCGCGGCCGGGACGGTGCACCAATGCGGATCCGGCGTGACGGCCTGCCACAACCTGCTGGCGATGCACCATGCCGGCCTGCCGGGCAGCCGGCTCTACCCCGGCTCCTGGAGCGAATGGAGCGCGAACCCGCGCTTCCCGCTCGCGAAGGGCTGACCGGCGGGCTGACGCCGGCCCTTATTGACATTGCGCATGGCGCGAGCACCATGGCGAGGTCAGACTGCGAAGGCAAGTCCTGACCCTGCCTGTGGTGGGGCCCGGGTCTACCCAGCCCTACCCCGTTCGCTCGAAGGAGGCTCGCCATGTTCCAGCGCATCCTGATTCCCACCGACGGTTCCGACATCACCGCCAAGGCGATAGACACCGCCATCAAGCTGGCGAAGTTCCACGACGCCCGGCTGTTCGCCATCAGCGTCAAGGAGCCCTTCCCCTACAGCGCCGTATCGGAGATGCAGCCGACGCCGCCGCAGGAATTCTTCGACGCCCAGGAGCGCATCGCGCAGGAGCGCCTGACGCAGGTGCTCGCGCTGGCGCGGGCCCAGGGCCTGGAGATCGAGGCCCACAGCGTGGAGGCACTCCACCCCTGGGAAGCCATCATCGAACACGCCAAGCGCGTCAACGCCGACCTGCTGGTGATGGCCACGCACGGCCGGCGCGGGCTGCAGGCGCTGCTGCTGGGCAGCGAGACGCAGAAGGTGCTGACGCACTGCGCCTTCCCGGTGCTGGTGGTGCACGGCGAAGGCGCGCCGCAGTAGGCGCCTGGGCAGTCGCTTCAGTGGGCGTGCTTGCCGCCCACGACGATCAGCACGAACACGATCCCCACGCCCAGCCACAGCAGCTGCAGCACGGTGTCCTTCCACGGCAGCCGGCGTTGCAGCTGCGGGATCAGGTCGGCGACCGAGACGTAGACGAAGCTGCTCGACGCCGCCACCAGCAGGTAGGGGAACAGCTGCTGCCACGGACCCACGACGTAGTAACCCACCAGCCCGCCGACCACCGCCGCCATCCCCGACACCGCATTGAAGAACAAGGCCTTCTTGCGCGTGAAGCCGGCATTCAGCAGCACGATGTAGTCGCCGACTTCCTGCGGGATCTCGTGCGCCACGATCGCCATCGCGGTGACCCACCCCAGATGGTGATCGGCCAGGAAGGCCGCGGCGATGATGATCCCGTCGCAGAAGTTGTGGATCGAATCCCCCACCAGCACCGACAACCCACCCCGGCCCGCCTGCTCCTGGTCGAAATGGTGGTGGTGGTGATGCCCGTCCCCCTCATGGTGGTGCGTGTGGCGATACAGCTCGGCCTTCTCCAGCAGGAAGAAGAACATCAACCCGCCCAGCAGCGCCAGGAACAGGTTGTGCGGATCCGCCCCGCTCTCGAACGCCTCCGGCAGCACATGCAGCAGCGCGGTCGACAGCAGCACGCCGGTCGACAGGCTCACCAGATGCTTGACGATGCGGCTCAGCAGGCCGACCGTCAGCATCGCCGCGATCGTCACGGAGGCAAGTCCGCCGGCGAAGGTCACCAGCAGGATGTAGGTCAGGGTCATGGATAAAAAAGGCGCACCACTGAGGGTGCGCCGGATGGGGTTCTCAAAATTGTCTCAGACTCGTCAAGCCCCGCCGGTTTCGCGGGCTCTGGCATCAACTTCGTGACCGTGAGCGCGGGGGCCGGGGAAGACTTCGAGACGGTGAGCGCGGGCTCTCCACGGGGCATGGGGCCTCGCGTCCGCGAACCCCAAGCCCCATTCCGGCCCCAGCCTCTCCCGCTGACTTCGGGCCTTGGGCGTTCAGACGCCGTGCTGCTTGAACCAGGCCTGGCACCGAGCCCAGCCATCCTTGGCGGGCTCGGGCTTGTAGCTGGGGCGGTAGTCGGCGTGGAAGGCGTGGCCGGTGTCGGGGTAGACGACGAACTCGCTCGCCTTGGCGGCGGCGCTGCCCTGCTTGAGTGCCTCCTGCATCGCAGCGACCGTCGCCACCGGGATGCCGTTGTCCTGCGCGCCGTACAGGCCCAGCACCGGCGCATTCAGTTGGCCGACGACGTCGATCGGATGCTTCGGCGTCATGGCGCTGGTCTGCCCCTGCAGGCGGCCGTACCACGCCACGCCGGCCTTCACGGCCTTGCTGTGCGCCGAGTACAGCCACACGATGCGGCCACCCCAGCAGAAACCGGTGATCGCCAGCTTCGAGGTGTCGCCGCCCTGCTGCTTCGCCCAGGCGACGGCGGCGTCCAGGTCGTTCATGACCTGCGCGTCAGGCGTGCGCTGGATGATCTCGGTCTGCAGCTTGGCGATGTCCGAATACACGGTGGCGTTGCCCTGGCGCGCGAACAGGTCGGGCGCGATCGCCAGATAGCCCAGCTTCGCGAAGCGCCGCGCCACGTCGGCGATGTGCTCGTGCACGCCGAAGATCTCGCTGATCACCAGCACCACGTGGGCGTTCTTCTTGCCCGCCGGCTGGGCGACGTACGCCGGCATCTTGAAGTCGCCGACCGGGATGGACACCGGCCCCGCATCCAGGCCTTGCGTGTCGGTGGTGATCGTCTGCGCCGAGACGGGCAGCACCGCCGCCGCGAACCCGCTGCCCACCGCCGTGCCGACGAACGCCCGGCGGCTGAAGGCCCGGCCCGGCGTCAGCGCGTCGATGTCGTCGCGGATCGCGTCGGCCAGTTCAGGGGACACGCCGGCGGCGCCCTCGGCGCGGGAATCGGAATTCGTCATCTGCGGCTCCTCGGTGGATGCGTTGTGGACGGAACGCCGGATGCTAGCGCGAGTGAAGATGAAAGCACTTCGTTCCCGGAAGGGACACCAAACACCGCGACAATCGCGACCCATGACGCAAGCGCAAGTTCCCCTGATCCTGGCCGCCATCGACATGGGCTCCAACAGCTTCCGTCTGGAACTCGCCCAGTTGCATCACGGGCAGTACCGCCGCCTGGATTACCTGAAGGAAACGGTGCGCCTGGGCGCCGGCCTGGATGCGATGAGCATGCTGACCGAAGAGGCCACCGAGCGCGGCCTCGCCTGCCTGCGCCGCTTCGCGGAACGTCTGTCGGGACTGCCCGGCCGCCAGGTGCGCGCGGTCGCCACGCAGACGCTGCGCGAGGCGCGCAACCGCAACGCCTTCCTGGCGCGGGCGCAGGAGGTGCTGGGCCATCCGATCGAAGTGATCTCCGGCCGCGAGGAGGCCCGCCTCATCTACGCCGGCGTGGCCCGGCTGCAGACGGCCGAGGACCCGCGCCTGGTGATCGACATCGGCGGCCGCTCCACCGAGATGATCCTCGGCCGCGGTCCGCAGCCGGTCAGCGCCGAATCCTTCCAGATCGGCAGCGTCAGCCTGTCGATGCGCTTCTTCCCCGACGGCCGCTTCACGGCCGAAGCCTTCCGCGCCGCGCAGGTCGCCGCGGGCGCCGAGCTCGAGGAAGCCATCACCGAGTTCTCCCGCCAGTCGGCCCAACCGCGCTGGAAGCAGGCGCTGGGCTCGTCCGGCACCGTGGGCGCGGTCTCGCAGATCCTGGCCGCCAGCGGCGTGAGCCCGGATGGCTCCATCACCCTCGACGGCCTGCGCTGGTGCATCGAGCAGTGCCTGGTCGCGGGCCGCGTCGACGCACTCAAGCTCCCCGGCCTGAAGGAAGATCGCCGCGCCGTCGTCGGCGGCGGCCTGTGCATCCTCTACACGCTGCTCACGCACTTCGACATCGAGCGCCTCTACCCCGCCAAGGGCGCCCTGCGCCAAGGGGTGATCTTCGACCTCGCGGAGCGCCTGGACCCGAGCCTGCTCGCCGCCGGCCGCGACATGCGCGAACAGTCCGTCATCGAGCTCCAGCACCGCTTCGCCGTCGATCGCGACCAGGCCGGCCGCGTGCAGTCGCTGGCGCAGCGCCTGCACGCGCAGCTGTCGCCCAAGGCCGAGGAAGAACATCGCCGCGAACTCGGGTGGGCCGCGGCCCTGCATGAGATCGGCATGATGGTCTCCCATCACGACCACCATCGCCACAGCGCCTACCTGCTGTCGCATGTCGATGCGCCGGGCTTCTCGCAGAACCAGCTGCGCCGCCTCGGCGACCTCGCGCTCGGTCAGCGCGGCGGGCTGCGCAAGCTGGAAGAACAGCTGCAGGAAGAACCCATGGTCTGGCAGCTGCTCGCGCTACGGCTCGCAGCCATCAAATGCCACGCACGCACGAACGTCGACGCGGCCGACATCAAGATCCGACGCGAAGGCATGGACGTCACCATCGAGATGCGCAAGGGCTGGGCCGATACCCACCCGCGGGCGCACTTCCTGCTCCGGGAGGAGCTGGACGCCTGGGCGAAGGTCGGGAAGGTGCAGCTGGCGCTGGAGGCCTGAAGACCGGGCGCGACAGGCATGGCCCGAGCCGGCGCCGGGCGTCGAGCGGGCGCCAACTCGATTCGCTCACCTTCGGTTCGCTGCTCTCGGACAGACGGCGCCCAAGTCAGTTTTCTTGAAGCTCGACTTCGTCGCCAGCTCGGGCCATGCCCGTCCACCGGCAACGAGGACGTTGTCGAGGGTCAGGTCAGGTGAGGTCAGGTCAGAGGTCTTCGCGGTAGAGCCGCATCAGGGCCTGCTGTGCGCAGACGCTGTTCGGGTCGTCTTCCGTGCCGATGCGCTGCGAGGTGCCGTCCGGGCCCAGTTGCCACGCGTCCAGGCTGTCGTACAGATAGGGCGTCAGGCCCTCGTCGATCACGCGCTGACGCAGCTTCGCGTCGGTGATCGGCCACGCCACTTCAATGCGTCTGAGCATGTTGCGCGCCATCCAGTCAGCGCTCGACAGATACAGCGCCTCCTGCTCGTCCTTGCCCCAGCGGAAATAGAAGATCCGCGAGTGCTCGAGGAATCGACCGACCACCGAGCGCACCAGGATGTTGTCCGTCTCGCCCGGCAACCCCGGCGGCAGCATGCAGGCACCGCGCACGATCAGGTCGATCTTCGCGCCAGCCTTGCCCGCGCGGATCAGGCCGTTGATCAGCTCGGCATCGGTCAACGCATTGATCTTCAGCACCACGCGCGCGGTCTCGCCGCGACTGGCCGCCTCCTCGACCTGCGTCAGCAGCTCGCACATCGTGCGGTGCAGGTTGAACGGCGCGAGCAGCAGCTTCTTCGGCGCCTTGAACTTCGACAGCGACGCCAGCTGGCTGAACACCAGGTCCATGTCAGCCGTGATCTCGGCGTCGGCCGTCAGATACCCGAGGTCGGTGTAGAAGCGCGCCGTCTTGGGGTTGTAGTTGCCCGTGGACAGATGCCCGTAGCGACGCAGCTTCCCGCCCTCGCGGCGCGTGATCAGCATCAGCTTCGCATGTGTCTTCAGGCCGACGATGCCGTACACCACCTGCGCGCCGACAGCCTCCAGCCGCTCCGCCCAGTTGATGTTGGCCTCCTCGTCGAAACGCGCCTTGAGCTCGACCACCGCCAGCACTTCCTTGCCGCGGCGCGCCGCCTCGATCAGCAGGTCCGCCAGTACCGACTGGCTGCCGGTGCGGTAGATCGTCTGCTTGATCGCGAGCACGTCCGGATCCTCGACCGCCTCGCGCAGCAGCTGCACCACCGGATCGAAGCTCTCGAACGGGTGATGCAGCATCACGTCGCCCTTGGTCCGCAGCTTGTCGAAGATGGACTTGCCGCGCGGCAGCCGGCCCTTGGGCCAGCTCGGCTCATAGGGCTGGAAGCGCAGGTCGTCGGCGTCGGTCTGGTCGATCAGCTCGTTCAGGCGCACGAGGTTCACCGGCCCGTTGACGCGATACAGCGCCGCCTCCGGCAGATCGAACTGCTGGAGCAGGAAACGCGAGAGCTCCTCGGGGCAGGTGTTGACCACCTCCAGCCGCACCGCGCGTCCGAAGTGGCGGGTCGTCAGGCCGGAGCGCAGCGCGTGGCGCAGGTTGGCGATCTCCTCCTCGTCGACTTCGAGGTCCGAGTCGCGCGTGACGCGGAACTGCGAGAAGGCCTCGACATGCCGCCCCGGGAACAGCTCTTCCAGGTGGGCGCGGATGACGCTGGTCAGCAGCACGAAGCTCTGCTTGCCGCCGCTGATGACCGACGGCACCTTGATCACGCGCGGCAGCACGCGCGGCACCTTGACGATGGCGATGCGGTTGTCGCGGCCGAGCGCGTCCTTGCCCGACAGCCGGGCAATGAAGTGCAGCGACTTGTTGCCGACCTGCGGGAACGGATGCGCCGGGTCCAGGCCCACGGGGACCAGCAGCGGACGCACCTCGCGCTCGAAGAACTTGGCGACCCACGCGCGGATCTCGTCGGTGCGGTCGGCGTGGTTCAGGATCTGGATGTTGTGCTCGCGCAGCGCGGGCATGACCTGGTCGTTGAAGATCGCGTACTGCTCGTCGATCAGGTCGTGGGCGGCGCGGCCGACCCGCTCGACGTCGCGCGGCGTCACCAGCCCGCTGCCGTCGCGCTGCACGTCCAGCATGTCGGCGAAACGCACCTCGAAGAACTCGTCGAGGTTGCTGGACACGATGCAGATGTAGCGCAGCCGCTCCAGCAGCGGCACGTCGACGCGCTGGGCCTGGGCCAGGACGCGCCGGTTGAACTCGAGGATCGCGTTTTCGCGGTTGAGCAGCGGGACGTCAGGCAGAGTCATGAACCCATTCTATGAAGCTGGTGTGACAGCCCAATGACCCTCTTTCGGGCGGGTCTCGCCCGGTTTCCGGGTTCCGATTTCCCGGTTTCCCGACTACCGCTTTGATCGATCTGGTCGATCTGGTCGATCAGGCCGGCTGGCGCATCGCGGCGGCCAGCGCATCGGCCGTCCCCTGAGCCGCGATCTGGCGCTGGCGCTCGGCCCAGTCCAGGATCTCGAGGTGGCCGTCCGGATGCTCGACCAGCGCGGTGAGGCTCTCGACCCAGTCGCCGTCGTTGGCGTAGGTGATGCCGTCGATGTCGCGCAGCTCCGCGTGGTGGATGTGGCCGCAGACGACGCCCTGCACGCCGCGCTTGCGGGCCTCCCGGGCCAGCGCCTGCTCGAACTCGCCGATGAACGACACGGCGCGCTTGACCTTGAGCTTCAGGTACTTGCTCAGGCTCCAGTACGGCAGGCCCAGGCGCGCGCGCAGCGAGTTGAGGTGGCGGTTCAGCTTCAGCGTGAACTCATACAGCGTGTCGCCGAGGTGGGCCAGCCACTTGGCATGCTGGATGACGCCGTCGAAGAGGTCGCCGTGCGTGACCCAGAACTTGCGGCCGTCGGCGGTCTCGTGGATCCACTCGTGCGCGACCTCGATGCCCCCGAAGCTGTGCTGCAGGTACTTGCGCGCGAATTCGTCGTGGTTGCCCGGCACGTAGATCACGCGGGTGCCCTTGCGCGCCTTGCGCAGCAGCTTCTGGACGACGTCGTTGTGCTCCTGCGGCCAGTACCAGCTGCGCCGCAGCTGCCAGCCGTCGACGATGTCGCCGACGAGGAAGAGCTGCTCGCACTCGACTTCCCGCAGGAACTCGAGGAGCGCCCTCGCCTGACAGCCCGGCGTGCCCAGGTGCAGATCGGAGATCCACACCGTCCGCACACGGATCGAACCGCCCTCGTCGGGTTCCGCCGCCCCGGCCACGGGCGGTTCGTTCGAAAGCGCGGCGGCCATGAAGGTGTCGGTCAGCATGGCCCCACAGGTTGCCGACGCCGGATGAAAGCTTGATGACCGGACCCCCGATAATCCCCCGCCATGCATCTGATGATCCCCTTTGCCAGCTCGCTGGACCCTCATTTCGAGGGCGCCCTGCGCGAGCTGGAGCTGCCCGACCTGAGCCGCCTGCTCGGGTTGCTGGCCCCGGTGGAGGACGTCGGCGATGCCGACGAGACCTCCCCGCTCCCTCCCCACGAACAATTCCTGGCGCGCCTGCGCGGCGTTGCCGACCCGCATCCCCCGATCGCCGCCTGGCGCGTGCGCGCCGCCGGGCAGGATCCCGCCGACGCCGCCTGGGCGCTGCTGACGCCCGCCCACTTCGCCATCGGCACCGAGGGCGTCACCGCGCTCGGCCCCGAGACGCTGGATCTGGATGAAGCCGAATCCCGCGCCTTCCTCGACGCGCTGTCGACCGCGCTGTTCCCCGCCGCCGAAGGCTGGCGGACCGCGTGGCTGTCCACCGGCGAGTGGGCGGTCGCGCACGACGCGCTCGACGGCCTCGAAGCCGCCAGCGCGGATCGCGTGCTCAATCGCGGTGTCGAGACCTGGTACCCGCGCGCGCGCCGGCTGCGCACGCTGCTCAACGAGGCCCAGATGCTGCTGCACGATCACCCGCTCAACCAGGCGCGCGAGGAACGCAGGCTGCGCCCGCTGAACGCCGTCTGGATAGGCGGCGGCGCACGGGAGCGGGGTCATGCGCTGCCCGCCGACCTCATCGTCGATGACCGCTTGCGCGCACCGATGCTGACCGGCGACCTCTACCGCTGGAGCGAGAGCTGGAAGGCGCTGGACCAGGGCCCGATCGCGCAGGCGCTGGACGCCGCGCGCGCGAACGCGCCCGTCTCGCTCACGCTGAGCGGCGAGCGTCTCGCGCGCACCTGGAGACGCCAGCCTGCCGGCGGCTGGCAGCGATTGAAGGAACGATTCGCGGCCCCCAGCGCCGTCGTCGCCACCGCCCTGGAGAACCTGTGAGCAGTCCCCGCATCCTGACCCGCGACGTCCCGCCGGACTCCGCCCACGCGCTGCAGGAGGCGGGCTTCTCGCCGCTGCTGTCGCGGCTCTTCGCGGCGCGGGGCGTGCTGTCGCGCGACGAGCTAGATCCGGACCTGAAGCACCTGCTCCCGCCCGAAGGCCCGCTGGGGATGCTCGGCATCGACAAGGCTGCGGTGCTGCTGGCCGACGCGATCACCGCGGGCGATCGCATCTGCATCGTGGCGGACTACGACTGCGACGGCGCCACCGCCTGCGCGGTGATGCTGCGCGGCCTGGCGCTGCTCGGCGCGCAGCCGGGCACGGTCAGCTACGTCGTGCCCGACCGCGCGGTGCACGGCTACGGCCTGACGCCGACGATCGTCGAGCTGGCGATGAAGCATGAGCCGAAGCTGCTCGTGACCGTGGACAACGGCATCGCCAGCCATGCCGGCGTGGCCTTCGCGCGCGCACTCGGACTGAAGGTCCTCGTCACCGACCATCACCTTCCCGCGGTCACCGCCGACGGTCAGCCGACGGTGCCCGACGCCGATGCGCTGGTGAATCCCAACCAGCCCGGCTGCCCCTTCCCCGGCAAGAGCCTGGCCGGTGTCGGCGTCGCGTTCTACGTGCTGACGGTGCTGCGCGGGGAACTGCGCCGCCGCGGCGCCTTCGGCGCCCCGGGTGATGGCGTGCCGCCGCGCCTCGACGGCCTGCTCGACCTCGTCGCGCTGGGCACCGTCGCCGACGTGGTGCGGCTCGACGCCAACAACCGTCGCCTGGTGGCGCAAGGCCTGCGCCGGATGCGCGCCGGCCGCATGCAGCCGGGCGTGCAGGCGCTCTTCACCGCGGCGAGCCGCGACTCGTCGCGCGCCAACAGTTTCGACCTCGGCTTCGCGCTCGGTCCGCGCATCAACGCCGCCGGCCGCCTGGACGACATGACGCTGGGCATCACCTGCCTGACGACGGACGACAGCGAGCAGGCGCTGGCCCTGGCGCGCGAGCTCGACCGCATCAACCGCGAGCGTCGCGAGATCGAAGCCGGCATGCAGGAGCAGGCGCTCGCGCTGCTCGAACGCCTGATGACGGACCCGCGCCTGAACGGCGCGCCGCCGCCCGCGCTCGCGCTGTTCGACGCCGATTTCCACGAAGGCGTCGTCGGCATCGTGGCCTCGCGGATCAAGGACCGGCTGCACCGCCCGGTCTTCGTCTTCGCCGAGGGCGCGGACGGGCAGCTCAAGGGCTCGGGCCGCTCGATCCCCGGCTTCCACCTGCGCGATGCGCTGGACCTGGTCTCCAAGCGCCATCCGGAACTCCTGAAGAAATTCGGCGGCCACGCGATGGCGGCGGGATGCACGCTGGGGCCGGGCGGCGTCGACGCCTTCCGCACCGCCTTCGAGGACGTCGCGCGGGAATGGCTGGACGAGGCCTCGCTCACCCGCACGCTGCGCACCGACGGCCCCTTGCCGCCGGAAGCCTTCTGCGCCGAAACGGTCCAGGAGCTGGAAGCCCAGGTCTGGGGCCAGGCCTTCGAGGCGCCGCTGTTCTGCGACCGTGTGCAGGTCGTGAACCAGCGCATCGTCGGCGAGCGCCACCTGAAGCTGCGCCTGCGCCAGGGTGCCTGGATCCGCGACGCCATCTGGTTCGGCCACACCGAGCAGTTGCCTGAGCAGGTCACGCTGGCCTACCGCCTGAGCCTGGATGAATTCCAGGGGCAGCAGCGCGTGCAGATGGTCGTGGAGGCGATGGCCGAATAGCTCGGCCGGCGCGCTCAGCCGAGCAACTGCTTGCGCACCCACTCCACGATCGCCGCTGCCGGCATCGCGCCGGACTCGCGGGCGATCTCCTGCCCGTCGAGGAACAGCAGCATCGTGGGAATGCTGCGGATGCCGTAGCGCGCGCTCTGCTGCGGCGCGGCCTCGGTGTCGAGCTTGACGAAGCGGACCTCGGGCAGCATCGCCGCGGCCTTCTCGAACTGCGGCGTCATCATCCGGCAGGGGCCGCACCACTCCGCCCAGCAATCGACGACGACCGGCAGCTCCGTGCCGGCGACGAACTTGTCGAACACCTCCGGCGTGAGGTCCAGCGCCTCGGCCCGCATCAGCGGCGTGCTGCAGCGGCCGCAGTCAGGCGACTCGCTCAGGCGCTCGCGCGGCACGCGGTTCTTCGCGCCGCAGGACGGGCAGACGATGTGGAGGCTGACGGCGGCGGAGGAGTGGTCGGTGTCCATGGCGGTCTCATGTCGGGGAGCCGGTGCAATGTACCGGCGGGCAAGCCATGTTCCCTGCTCTGCGCCCGACGTCGGGCACCGCTGCCGAGCGGCGCAATGCCTCGCGTGACCCGAGCGACCCGAGCGACCCGCGCGAGGTACGGCGATTGCCACCCTTCCTTCAACGACAACTCTGCTGAAGGAAGCCGGATGACTGCATACAAGGATGACGGGAAGCTCTGGGTGCTGGTGGCCGACGAGGGCGTGGCGCGCCTGCTGAAGCTGCCCGAGGAAGGCGGCGACCTGGAGGACGTCACGACGCTGACCGATGCCGCCGCCCATGCGAACAATTCGGACCTGCGCCGCGATGCCGAAGGCCGGCGCGGCAACAGCGTGACCTCGTCGGCCAGCGTCGACGCGTCGCACCAGGAGGCGATCAGCTTCGCCTCGCGCGTGGCCAAGACGCTGGACGACGGCTACAACAACGGCGAAGTGACGCAGCTGCGCGTCGTCGCCGCGCCGCGCTTCCTGGGCCTGCTGCGCAAGGCGATGAGCCCGCAGATCGCCAAGCTGGTCATCGACGAGACCAACGTCGACGTCGTCCACGAAAGCCTGGGCGCGCTGACCACGCGCCTGTTCCCGGAGCGGGATTTCAGCAAGCAGAAGCCGTAAGGATGGGGGCGGCCGCGAAAGCGGCCGGCCGTCACTTCAGGGCTTCTTCCCTTTTAGCGCGCGGTCCTCTTCGGTCAAACGGAATTGCCTGGGTTCGTAAAGCGCTGTCTGATCCGTCGCCTTGCGTTCGCTGTGATGGGCGGCTTGCCGGATGGCAGGTTCATCACCCTGGCCACGAATCTCACCTCCCATTCCCTTCTCGTGAACGAGCGTCTCAAACGCTCGGGCGTCATCGGCGACGAGCCTGAGCAACGCGTCCATGGCCTCGGACTGCATGACCTCATCGTTCTCATACTTGCTGAAGGCGACGGACCCACCGCCAAACAGCGTGGCAGCCTGAGCCTGCGTCAGGCCATAGCGCTTTCTCAGCGCGGCAATGTCGCAACCAGGAAGCAGTCCATCGATCTGCTTGCGCCATGCGAGGGTTGCGCGGCGAGTCAACTTCGCCTCGTGGGCAGAACCGAAATCGGCGCCACATGCTTCGCACACCAGGTAGTGCAATGGCAGTTGTGCTCGATGTCCCTTGTATTCCGTCTCCCGCATTTCGGACCGTTGTTGAACAGCCTCCTTGCCGCAGAAGGGGCAGGTTTTCAGAGCCTCCATGGTCATCCTTTCAATTCGACAGATGACATGACACCAACAGGAGCAGCATGCCTTCAACGTCTATGGCGAACTTCAGAAAGTACTGGACCTGAATCGTCGATCCTGCCGCAGTCGTCTCCCTGCGATCCAGGCAGTAGGCGTCGCAAGCGGCGATCCGATTCCGCCCGTCCGTGCACCACTCAGAGTTCAGGTAATGCTGCGGCGCCAAGGTTCGGACAACGCGAGCCAATTCTTCGGTGTCGCTTTCAAAGAGCACCTCGATATCACGCTGGCTCTTCAGCGTCCACATCAGGATCCTCTCCGGATCTTCCGCGAGTCTCTGCACGCGATCCAACGCATAGATCGGACCGGAGATCTTCACGCGTCCGGCTTCGGCAGGCGGCGCTTCACTGTATTCGGAGACAACATCCATTCTTACCGTCCTGGTAGCTCTGGGACCGGTCTCCGATTTGAAATCCACTTGCCCGTGGCGAAATTCAAAAGCGGCCCTCCGCTTCGCCTTCGTCGCGTCAACGATCTCTTTGTTTGACGGATTCGAGATCGAAATTGATCCGTCGCCCGCAGAGCGAACCAGACATCGGTGTTCGGCAAGACCGCGCCAGACTTCACACCTGACCCCTGCTGTAACAGTTTGTCAAAGCTATGACATAGAGGCCACCCAGAATGGGGACACCACGCGGCGCTCCGTCCGCCGTGGTGTCCTCCAATGCCGACCACCCACCTGCAACCGCCCGACCCGCTCAGCATCGCCCTGTCCGCCATCATTCGAGACGGCGCGCTGGACATCCACTTCCAGCCCCTTGTCGAGGTCGAACGCGCGAACATCCTGGGCTACGAGGCGCTCACGCGCGGGCCGGCGGACACGCCGCTGCATTCGCCGCTGGTGCTGTTCGAGACCGCCGCGCGGCTGGGCCGGCTCGTGGAGCTGGAACGCATCGTCGTACGCCGTGCGCTGCGCCGCTTCAAGGAACTCAATCTCCCCGGCCAGCTCTTCCTCAACCTCACCGCCGACACGCTGCTCGCCACCAGCGACCGCGGCGCGCTGATCGCCCGCGAGTTCGCGCAGCTCGACCTGCCCGCGTCGCGCGTGGTCATCGAGCTCACCGAGACCCGACCCATCCTCGAGCCCGAGCGCTTGCAGGACAGCATGCGCAGCCTGCGCGAGCTGGGCTTCGTCGTCGCGCTGGACGACCTGGGCGAGGGCTTCGCGAGCCTGAAGCGCTGGATGGACATCCGGCCCGACTTCGTCAAGATCGACCGGCACTTCATCGACGGCATCGCGCAGGATCCGCTCAAGCAGCAGTTCGTGCGCTCCATCCTCGAGATGGCGGCCACCTCCGGCTGCACCGTCGTCGCCGAAGGCCTCGAACAGTTCAGCGATCTCACCGTGCTGCGCCGTCTCGGCGTGCCGGTCTGCCAGGGCTACCTGCTCGCGCGTCCGAGCGCCGCCCCGCGCGCCGCGCTGCGCGCCGAGGTGGACGCGCTGCTCGCGCCCGAGCACCGCCGCCGCAACGCCGACTGGATGCGCCTGCCGCCCGACGCGATCACCACCGCCGCGCAACTGGCCCGCCGCAGCCACACCGTCACGCCCAAGCTCAACTGCCAGACCGTCGCCGACATGTTCCAGCGCGACGAGCAGCTGTTCTCCATGCCGGTGCTGGACGAATCGAACCGCCCCATCGGCATCCTGCGCTCGCTGCAGGTGCTCAAGCGCAGCGCCGAGCGCTACTTCATGGACATCCACGAGAAGCGCTCCTGCACCGCGCTGATGGATCCGCAGCCGCTGATCTTCGACGCGGGCACCTCGCTGCGCGAGATGAGCGACGCGATCTCCAGCCTGGACGACCGGCTGATGGTCGACGGCTTCATCGTCACCCGCAACGGCGAGTACTTCGGCACCGGCCGCAGCACCGACCTGCTGAAGGCCGTCTCCGACCTGCAGGTCCACAGCGCGCGTTACGCCAACCCGCTGACGCTGATGCCAGGCAACGTGCCGACCGACCAGCACCTGGACGCGCTGCTGCACGAGGCGCGCGAGTTCGTCGTCGTCGCCTGGGACATCGACCACTTCAAGCCCTTCAACGACGTCTACGGCTACGCCGCGGGCGACGACATCATCAAGCTCTGCGCGCAGATCCTGCAGGACGCCGCCGACCCGGCGCTGGACTTCGTCGGCCACATCGGCGGCGACGACTTCGTGATGGTGCTGGGCTCGCCCGACTGGACCGCCCGCGTCACCCGCGTCTGCCGCGAGTTCGACCGCCAGATCCGCCCGTTCTTCTCGGCGGAGCATCAGGCGCTGGGCGGCTACGTGACGCTGAACCGCCAGAACCAGGAATCCTTCAATCCGCTGCCGACGCTGAGCGCCGGCGTGATCCAGGTGCAACCCGGCGCCTTCGACAGCGTGCGTGCGCTGTCCGCCGCGCTGGCCGAGCCCAAGCACGTCGCCAAGTGCGGCACGGGACCGAGCCGCTACTTCGTCGACCGCCGCCGAACCAGTGCCAGCGCCACGGACATGGCGCCGCTCCTAGAATCGGCGGGGTGAACACCCCTCCCCCCGTTCGACCGGTCCTGCCGGAATCCTCCGCCCCCACCGACGCGCCGCCGGCTTCCGCCGCCGCGTCCGGGCCGAGCGTGCGCCATGCGGCGTTGCACGCGCAGACGAACGCGGACCTCCACTGCCACTCGACCATCTCCGACGGCACCCTGCAGCCCGAGGCCCTGGCCGCGCGCGCCAAGGCCAACGGCGTCGAGCTCTGGGCGCTGACGGACCACGACGAGGTCGGCGGCCAGCAGCGCGCGATGGCGGCCGCGAAAGCGGCGGGGCTGCCCTACCTGACAGGCGTCGAGATCTCCGTGACCTTCGCCGGCAAGGTCGTGCACATCGTGGGCCTGGGTTTCGACCATGAAGACCCGCGCATCGACGCCGGCCTGCGCGCCACGCGCGGCGGTCGCGGCGGACGGGCCAGGGAGATGTCCGATGACCTCGCCAAGGCGGGCATCCACGGCGCCTATGAGGGCGCGCTCAAGTTCGCCGGCAATCCGGAGCTGATCTCCCGCACCCATTTCGCGCGCTTCCTGGTGGAGACCGGCCAGTGCTCGGACGTGCCCGAGGTCTTCCGCCGCTACCTCACCGAGGGCAAGCCCGGCTACGTGCCGCACCGCTGGGCGGCGCTGCGCGACGCGGTCGGCTGGATCGTCGATGCCGGCGGGGTGGCCGTCATCGCGCACCCGGGCCGCTACGGCTTCACGCCGACCGAGGAGTACGCGCTGATCACCGAGTTCATCGCGCACGGCGGACGCGGCATCGAGGTCGTCACCGGCAGCCACACCGCGGCGGACATGATCCAGTACACCGACACGGCGCTTGAATTCGACCTGCTCGCCTCCCGCGGCTCGGACTTCCACAGTCCGGAGGAAAGCCGCGTGGACGTCGGCAAACTCGACCAGCATCTCTCCGGCCGGCTGAAACCGGTGTGGGACGCGCTGGAGCATCGCATCCACTGGCCGGCCTGACCCTCCGTCTGCTGCGGATCTCCGCGGATCGCTTCGGGATCAACGGGCGTCGCGGCGGGGATCACCGGACCATCCGCCGGCGCAGACCGGCTCCATGATCGGCTCGCATGCCGATTGCCCCAGGTGAGGACCATGGCCCAGATCTTCGAAGTCCACCCCGACAACCCGCAGGCCCGCTTCCTGCGCCAGGCGGCGCAGATCCTGAGCCAGGGCGGCATCGGCGCGATCCCGACCGACTCCAGCTACGCGCTGGTCTGCCAGCTCGACGACAAGGCCGCCGCCGAGGCGCTGCGCCGCATCCGCGGCGTCGACGACAAGCACCACATGACCCTGCTGTGCCGCGACCTCAGCGAGCTCGGCAGCTACGCCCGCGTCGACAACAAGCAGTACCGGATGATCAAGACCGCCACGCCGGGTCCGTTCACCTTCATCCTGGAGGCGACCAAGGAAGTGCCGCGGCGCCTGTCGCACCCGTCGCGCCGCACCATCGGCCTGCGCGTGCCGGACCACCGCGTCACGCAGGACCTGCTCGCGCTGATCGGCGGACCGCTGCTGGCCACGACGCTGATCCCGCCCGGCGAGCACGAGCCGATCAACGACCCCGAAGAGATCACCGCCCGCTACGACAAGCTGATCCAGCTGATCATCGACGCGGGCGCCTGCCCGATGAAGCCGACCACGGTCGTGGACCTGACGGCAGAGCCGCCGGTCCTGGTGCGGCGCGGCTGCGGCGATCCGGCCTGCCTGGGCCTGGAGCTCCAGGAAGCCGAGGAGGAATGAAAAACGCCGGCGATGCCGGCGTTTTTCATGAAGAGGCCCGTGGCCTCGACGAGGCTCAGACCGCCGCGGTGATCACGATCTCGATCTTCCACTCCGGCTTCGCCAGCTTGGCCTCGACCGTCGCGCGCGGCGGCGTGTGGCCGGCCGGCACCCAGGCGTCCCAGGCGGCGTTCATGCCGGCCAGGTCCTTGACGTCGGCGATGTAGAGCTGCGCGCGCAGGATCTTCGTCTTGTCGCTGCCGGCGCGGGCCAGCAGCTTGTCGATCATCGCCAGCACCTGTTCGGTCTGGCCCTTGACGTCGGCGGTGGCGTCTTCCGGCACCTGGCCGGCCAGGTAGACCACGCCGTTGTGGATGGCCATCTCGGAGAGACGCGCGCCGACGTCGAAGCGTTCGATGTTGCTCATTTGCTGGGGTGCTTGGGTTTGTGGGAAGACTTGTGCGCCCGCGACTGTTCGTGGCGATGGGACTTGGCGACAGGCACGTGAGGGACCGGGGCCGACTTCTGGCCCAGCTTGCTCTCGGTGCCCGCCATCAGCTTCTTGATGTTGGGCGCGTGGCGCCAGATCAGCAGCAGGCTCATCAGCGCGATGGCCGGCAGCTCGGGACCGACGTCCCAGATCAGCATCTGCAGCAGCGGCGCGGCGACGGCGGCGGCCAGCGACGCCAGCGACGAGTAGCGGAAGACGACCGCCATCACGATCCACACGCCGAGCACGGACAGGCCCAGCCACGGGTTGATCGCGAGCAGCACGCCGGCCGCGGTGGCGACGCCCTTGCCGCCGATGAACTTGAAGAAGACCGGCCAGAGGTGGCCGACGAAGGCGGCCAGGCCGACCAGCGCGGCGGTGCCCTCCTCCAGGCCGTACGCCGGGCCGAACTTCAGCACCAGCAGCACGGGCACGTAACCCTTGAGCGCGTCGAAGACCAGCGTCAGGATGGCGGCGGCCTTGTTGCCGGAGCGCAGCACGTTGGTCGCCCCCGGGTTGCCGCTGCCGTAGCTGCGCGGATCGGACAGGCCCATCAGCCGGCTGACGATCACCGCGAAGGACAGGGAGCCGATCAGATACCCGGCCAACACGGCCAACGCGGCCAACAAGGGGAACAGGACACTTTGCATGGGGCGCTATTCTGCCCCGGACTTCAGCGCGCACTCGACCGGACGGGCCTCGAGCAGCTCCGTCAAAACCCGGGGTTCGAGGCTGATCAGGTAACCGCGGCGCCCGCCGTTGATCAGGATCCGGGGCAGCGCCAGCACGCTGGATTCAACGAACACCGGCATCGCCTTGCGCGTCCCGAACGGCGAGGTGCCTCCGACGAGGTAGCCGCTATGGCGCTGCGCGACGTCGGGCTTGCAGGGCTCGACCTTCTTGCAGGGGATCTGGCGGGCGAGTTCCTTCAGGCTGACGGTGCAGTCGCCGTGCATCAACACGATCAGCGGCTGCGCCTTCTCGTCCTGCATCACCAGCGTCTTGACGACCTCGTGCTCGGGCACGCCGAGCTGCTTGGAGGACTCGCCGGTGCCGCCGTGATCGACGTAGTCGTAGACGTGCTCGCCGAACACGACCTTGTGCTGGCGCAGCATCTGCGTCGCCAGCGTCTCGCTGACATGGGCGGATTTCTTGCTCATGGCGCGATTCTCCGCGTTGGCCGCGCCCGCCGCTTGTACGAGCTTGCTGCGCGTCGCACGAGATGCCCTTCCGCAGCGCGGAGGAACGCCTGCTGACAACCGATGGCAAGGTCCGCGCTACGCTCCGGCGCCCTCCCTGCACTTCGAGTTCACCGAGCCCTCATGACGGACGCCGCCTCGACCTCCAGCTACAACCTCAAGGACCTGATCGGCGAGACCGCGCTGCGGTCGTTGGCGTCCGTGTTCGCCGAATCGGCGCCGGGCTTCCAGCGCAAGCGTTTCATGGCCGTGGCGACCGACGGGCTCGAGCCGCTGTCGATCATGCAGCGCGTGCACCGCGTGGCCGAGGCGCTCGATGCCGCGTTGCCGGGCAGCTTCGCGGCGAAGCTCGATGCGGTGGTCGCCGCGGCGCCGAACACCGGCGGCGCATTCGTGAACATGGGGCTGTGCGATTTCGTCGCGAGCTACGGGCTGAACGATCCCGCGGCGTCGCTGAAGGCGCTCAAGCGGATGACCGCGCACGGCACCGCTGAATTCGCGATCCGCCCCTTCCTGCGCCAGGATCAGGCCGGCACGCTGAAGACGATGACGCGCTGGGCCTCGGACCGCGACGAGCACGTCCGCCGCCTGGCCAGCGAGGGCTGCCGGCCGCGGCTGCCGTGGTCGTTCCGGCTCGACGCGCTGGTCGCAGATCCGGCGCCGCTGGCGGAGATCCTGCAGGCGCTGCGCGCCGACGACAGCCTCTACGTGCGGCGCTCCGTCGCCAACAACCTGAACGACATCACCAAGGACCATGCGGATTGGGTGTTCGCACATGTAGCCCATTGGGACCTCGAGGACGAGCGCAGCGCGTGGATCGTCAAGCATGCGCTGCGCTCGCGGATCAAGCAGGGCGACGCGCGGGCGCTGAAGCTGATCGGCGCCAGCGAAGGCGCGCTGGCCGTCGTGGAGCGGCTCGCGATCGAGCCGTCACGCGTGGCCATCGGCGGAGAAATCGAGATCGCCTTCGAACTGCGATCGACCGCGGAGACGACGCAGCGTCTGGTCGTCGACTACGCCGTGCACTACGTGAAGAAGAACGGCCGCGCGTCGCCGAAGGTCTTCAAGCTGAAGACGGTGGAACTCGCGGCCGGCGCGTCGACGACGATCCGCATCCGCCGCGCGCTGCGCAACTTCACGACGCGCACGCACTACGCGGGCACGCATGCGATCGAAGTGATGGTCAACGGTCAGCGGCTTGCTGACGGGACGTTCGAATTGCTGGTGGGATGACTGCCTAGACCCCGCGCGCTGCGCGCGCCCCTCACCCCTGCCCTCTCCCGCAAGCGGGAGAGGGAGCAAGAGAAGCGGGCGCTGCGAGTGGGGCCGGTCGGACTCCCTCTCCCGCTTGCGGGAGAGGGTGGGGGTGAGGGCCAGCGGCGGCGGAAGTACGGAGGCTCACTGCGCCGGGTCGCGGATCTCCCAGCGGATTCGATCGATGCGCGCCAGCGGGTCGGCGTCTAGGGTCCGCCCGATGGCGGCGATGTTCTCGTCCAACTGCGCCGCGGTGGTGACGCCGATCAGCGTGCTGGCCGTCTGCCACCGCGAGTGCACCCATGCGATCGCCAGGGTCGACGGCGACATCCCCAGCTCCGCCGCCAGCGCGTTGTAGCGGCGCGCCGCAGCCAGCGTCTCGGGCCGGGCCCAGCGCTGCTTCTTCATGCTCTCGAAGATCGCGAGCCGACCCGGCTTGGCGGGGTCGCTCAAACCCAGCGCGTCGTACTTCCCCGTCAACGAGCCGAACCCCAGCGGCGAGTACGCCAGCAGCCCGACCTGATGCCGGTACAGCGCCTCGTCGAGGCCGTTCTCCACGATCCGGTTCACCAGGCTGTACGGGTTCTGCACGCTGGCGATGCGCGGCAGGCCGTGCTGCGCGGCCAGATGGACGAACTCGCCGACGCCGTAGGCCGTCTCGTTGGAAAGACCGACATGGCGGATCTTCCCCGCGCGCTGCAACTGCCCGAGCGCTTCCAGCTGCTCATGCATGGACGCGACCGGCTTGTCCTTCGCCGGCTCGAAATAGACGCGGCCGAACATCGGCACATGCCGCGCCGGCCAATGGATCTGGAACAGGTCGATGGTGTCGAGCTGCAGCCGCTTCAGGCTGTCCTCGCAGGCCTGCAATATCTGCGCCCCCGTGAGGTCCATGCTGCCGTCGCGGATCCAGTCATAGCCGCGCGAAGGCCCCGCGACCTTGGTCGCGACGACCACCTGCTCCCGCATCCCGGGTCGCGCCTTCAGCCAGCGGCCGATGATCTCCTCGGTCCGGCCGAAGGTGTCGGCGCGCGCGGGCACCGGGTACATCTCGGCGATGTCGAGCAGGTTGATCCCCGCGGCCACCGCGCGATCGAGCAGCGCCTGGCTGCCGGCCTCGTCCACCTGTTCGCCGAAGGTCATCGTGCCCAGGCCGATGCGGCTGACCGAGAGGTCGGACTGTCCGAGGGTGATGCGTTCCATCTTGTTCTCCGTGACGTGCAACCGGCCAGTGTGCATGAGCCCGCGCATCGTCGCCGTGTGTGCGGGTGATGCCCGGGCGATCGCCGCGCGGGCACCCGCCCCCGCCTTTACGCGCCTCGCCATTGCATCGATGAAATTATTGTTTTACAGTAATTTCTTGCCACCCGACGGTAAGACCATGAGCGACGCCTCCTTCCCTGCCAGCCTGCAGCGCATCCGCTGGATTGCCCACTGCGTGCGTGCGATGGCGTTGATCGCGATGGCGGTGGTGGTGGGTTTCCACGCGATCTTCTGGGCCGACCGCGGCCTGGTGGAACGCACCGCGCGCAAGGACTGGTGCCTGGACTGCCCCATGCAATTCGACGCCGTCTCGCGCGCCTGGGGCTTGGCCGTCAACCTGCCGCAGGCACTGCTGACGCTGTTCGCGCTGCTGTGCCTGTGGCGCCTCTTCGGCGCCTACCTGCGCGGCGAGGTCTTCACCGATGGCGCGACGCGCCACCTGCGTCGCCTGGGTCAGTCGGTGACCGCGATGGCGCTCGTCATGCCGCTGACCGACACGGTCACCATCCTCGCGCTGACGCTCGGCAATCCGCCCGGTCAGCGGATGCTGTCCGTGCACCTGGGCAGCCAGCACTACGTCGTGCTGCTGCTGGGCCTGGTGCTGATCGCGATGGCCATGGTGATGCGCGAAGCCCAGCGCATGGCGCAGGAGAACGCCGAGTTCGTCTGAACGGACCGGCGCAGAAACCCCGCCCATGCCCATCGTCGTCCGACTCGACGTGATGCTCGCGCAGCGCAAGATGCGCTCGAAGGAGCTCGCCGAGGCCATCGGTATCACCGAGGCCAACCTCTCGCTGCTCAAGTCCGGCAAGGTGCGCGGGGTGCGCTTCGACACGCTGTCGCGGATCTGCGCGGTGCTGCAGTGCCAGCCCGGCGACCTGCTCGCCTGGGAACCGGGCGATGAGCCCGAGGACGGAGGAGCCGATGGCGGCGCTTGATTCCCTCGATGCTTGCGATCCGCTTCATCCGCCTGGCACTCCCGGATCAAAGCGCCGCCTCGGCCCGCGCGCGATCGCCATCGGCGCGGTCCTGCTGTTGCACGTCGTGTTAATCGGCTGGCTGCAGCAGGCCTGGCACCGGGCCGACTCGCACCGCGAGCAACGCAGCTCCTCCATCCGCATGGTGACGATCCAGTTGCCGCCGCTGCCGAAGACGACGCCGAAAGCGGCGTCGGTCGCGCGATCTCCGGATCGTCGAGCAAGCCCTGACCCCAGGGTATCGACGCAGGCGAGCGCATCGACGTCGCCTCCTTCCACGCGCGTGCAGGCGCCCCGGCCCGAGGTCGACCGCCACGAGGAGGAGCCGCGCTCCACGGTCGTCATCGCCGCGCCCGCGCCGGCTTCGGGCGCATCGGGACCGTCCGGCCGCGACCTGATGTACGGCGCCGCGACGCAGCGCGCGATCCGCCAGGGAACGCAGGGACAACCGCTGCTCGCCGAGCGCGCGGACACCGCGAGCCTCGCGCCGGACAGGGTCGACGCGTCGACGAAGCTCGGCAACGAGATGATGAAAGGCGCCAGCGGCGACTGCCTGAAAGGCGAGTTCGCGGGCGCCGGCGCGGGCCTGCTGAGCGTGCCGTTCTGGCTGCTCGCCGAGGCGCGCGGCAAATGCCGGCGATGAGCGCGGGCGCTCTGGCGGCCGATGAAGCCCCGACGCGGGACACGCCTCGTCAACGCATACCGGCCGCGCACCGTTCAGCGCAGATCGCATTCGCGACAAGAGTCTTGCGACACAGGGAGAGAGTCGAAGTGAAGCCCCAGCAGTTCACCCCCGCGGCACGCCGCGTTCCAGTCGTCGTGCTTGCATTGGCCATGATCGGCGCCTTGGCGGCGTGCGACCCGGTTGCAGCTGCCGAGCCGGTGCCGGCCGCTGCGGCCTCGTCGTCCTCAGACGCGGTCGCCCTGCCGACTGTCCAGAGCGACATGAAGCGCGGCGCCTCCTTCCCCTACAAGCGGCTCAACGAGCTGCTGTCGAAGCTGCGCACCGAAGGCGAAGGCCTGTTCTTGAGCCGCTTCGTGCTGACCGACCCGAAGGACATGGCCAAGCCGCCGCCGGTCGGTACCAAGCTCGCGCTGATGAGCGACGACGACTACATCCCGATCCCCATCGACGACAAGGGCCGCTTCGACCTGCCGACCTTCCCCGAGAAGCAGGCGAAGGACATGGAGTTCGGCACCAACGTGCCCAAGGGCGAACTGGGCGTGCGGCTCAGCATCGACATCGCGACGCCGCCGGAGATGCTGGACATGGCCACCGTGCGCCGCATCGTCGGCGTCGGCCAGCGGCTGCGCACCGAGCTGCTGCCCTGGTACGTGCGCTGGATGTTCCCGCAGATCGACGGCGTCATCGTGTGCAGCGACCAGCCGCAGTGGAATCTCGATTGGACGGAGGGCGGCCAGCGCCTGCGCCTGCCCCTGCCCACCGAGGCCCAGCAGCGCGAGCCCGAGACGCCCAAGGACAAGCCGTCGCGCGCCTGCACGGTGCTGACGGGCCAGGAGCAATGGCCCGATGCGGCGCTGCTGCAACCGCAGCCGGGTGCCAACACCAAGCTCTACGTGAAGCTGCGCAACACGCGCGCGAGCTGATTGGCTTTACTCCCTCTCCCGCTTGCGGGAGAGGGCGGGGGTGAGGGCCAGCGGCCTAGGCAGGCAACGGATCAGACAGCCGGTCCCGATGCGCGGTCCGCTTCCAGCTGACGCAGCACGCGCCGCTGCACTTTCCCCGTCGTAGTCATCGGCAGCGCGTCGAGGAACTCGATCTCCTTCGGGTACTCGTAGGGTGCGAGCCGCTGCTTGACGAAGTCCTGCAGCTCCGCGGTCAACGCGGCCGAAGGCGTCCGACCCGGCGCCAGCACGACGAAAGCCTTCACCAGCGCGCCGCGCTCGGCATCGGGCTTGGGCACGACCGCGGCGTTGGCGACCGCCTCATGGCGCACGAGGCAGTTTTCGATCTCGCCCGGTCCGATGCGATAACCCGCGACCTTGAACTGGTCGTCGGAGCGTCCCTGATACCAGAGATAGCCGTCCTCGTCGGTGCGCGCGAGGTCGCCGGTACGACACCAGCTGTCCGCCGGATCGCCGGAGAACTTCGCGGCCGTGGCCGCGTCGTTGCGCCAGTAGCCGAGGAAGAAGATGGGATCCGGCGCACCATGCGCGTCGCGGCGATGCACCGCCACTTCGCCGATCTGCCCGGGAGGACAGACCTGACCCTCGTCGTCGATGACCGCGACGCGGTGGCCCGGATAGGCGCGTCCCATGCTGCCGGGCTTGGCCGGCCACAGCCGCGCGCAATTGCCGACGACATAGTTGATCTCGGTCTGCCCGAACATCTCGTTGATCGTCACGCCGAGTTCGCGCTGGCCCCAGTCGAACACCGCGTCGCCGACGGCCTCGCCCGCGCTCATGATGGCCTGCAGGTGCAGCGTGTAGCGCTGGGCGGGATGCGGCACGGCCTTCATCATCGCCTTCAGCGCGGTCGGGAACAGGAAGGTGTGGCTGACGCGGTAGTGCTGCATCAACTCGAAGGCCTTCTCCGGCGAGAAGCGGCCCTGGTAGCCGAGGATGGGCCGGCCGAAGCACAGCGACGGCAGCAGCGCGTCCATCAGGCCGCCGGTCCAGGCCCAGTCGGCGGGGCTCCAGAACACGGCCTCGCTGCGCACGGAAGGATCGTGGGGATCGAAGCCGAACCAGTTCTGGCTCGCGATGAAACCGGTGAGGTTGCCCAGCAGCGCGCGCTGCGGCAGCAAGGCGCCCTTGGGTGCGCCGGTCGTGCCGCTCGTGTAGATGAGGATCGCGGGGTCCTCGGCCGCGTTGTCGCGGGCGGCGAAGCGCGCGTCCTCGGCCTGCAGCGCGGCCATCCAGCCGGCTTCGCCCTCGCGGGCATCGGACTCGCCGACGACCAGCACGTGGCGCAACGACGGACAGGAGGCCCGCACCGAGCGCAGCGCGTCCAGCGCCCCGCCCTCGACGATCGCCACCGTGGCTTCGCTGTCCTTGAGCCGGTACTCGAGCGCATCGGGCCCGAAGAGCATCGACAGCGGCATCGCGACCGCGCCGAGCTGGTTGATGGCGATGTGCGCGACGGCGGTCTCGAAGCGCTGCGGCAGCACGAGCGCGACGCGGTCGCCTGCTTCGACGCCCAGGCGCTTGAGCGCATTGGAGAGCCGGTTGGCGGCGCGCTGCAGTTGTCCGAAGGAGTACTGCGCGCGGCAGCCGCTGTCGCTGTCGAAGTACACGGCGGGCGCGTCGGGCGTCTCGCGCGCCCAGCGGCCGCAGCAGAGCTCGGCGATGGCCAGGCGTTCGGGCACCTGCCATCGGAAGGCGCCGTGGATCAGCGCGTAGGCATCGGGGGCGGCGCGGGTCGCCGCGGGTGGCACGGTCATGCCGTTGGCCGGGCCGGCTTCCTTGACGGTCTTGCCGGTCATCGTGTCTCCATCCTGGACTGGAACAAGAGCGTGGATGCTAGCGACCGGGTCCGGGGCGGTCGTCATGGAAAGCCCGTAGCGCCAGGTCGGTGCCTGCGGACGATCCCGATGCCCGCCAGAGGTGCATGGTCAAACGGCGGGCGATCCGCATATCGATATCTGGATCGCGCCTCCTACACTCGTCCGCATGAGCCTCAAGATCCTGCACAACCCCCGTTGCTCCAAGTCGCGCGAGGCGCTCGCGCTGCTGGAGTTCCGCGGCCTTCAGCCCGAGGTCGTCGAGTATCTGGAGACGCCGCTGACGCTGTCCGAGCTGCAGACGCTGCACCGCCAGCTCGGCACGCCGGTGCGCGCGATGGTGCGCGACAACGAGGACGACTATCGCGAGCTCAACCTGGCGGACGCCTCGCTGAGCGACACGCAGCTGCTGCAGGCGGTTGCGGATCGTCCGAAGTTGCTGCAGCGGGCGATCGTCGTTCAGGGCGACCGCGCGTTGATCGCGCGTCCGCCGGAGCTGCTGAACGACTGGTTGAAGTGATGGTCGAGGCGATCGGCCTGAGCTGATCAGCTCTTGAAGCGCGCGAGCGCATCGCCGGCAAGACGGCACAAGCGCCAGTCCGGCATGATGGTGGCGCCCATCTTCTCGTAGAAGCGGATGGCGTCCTCGTTCCAGTCGAGCACGCACCATTCGAAGCGGCCGTAGTCGCGCTCGATCGCGATCTGCGCCAGGCGCGTCAGCATGCGCTTGCCCAGGCCCGCGCCGCGATGCGCGGGCTGCACGTACAGGTCCTCGAGGTACATCCCGGGCTTGCCGAGGAAGGTCGAGAAGTTGGTGAAGGTCAGCGCGAAGGCGACGACCGCGCCGCTGTCGTGCTCGGCGACCATGGCCTCGCAGACGGGGCGCTCGCCGAAGAGATGCGGGAGCAGCTTCTCGGGCGTCACGTCCATCAGGTGGGAGAGGCTCTCGAAATCGGCGAGCTCGCCGATCAGGCCGACGATCGCGGTCAGGTCGTCGGGGCGCGCGGGGCGGAGGGTGTAGGGATCGGGCGTGGCGGTCATGGAGACGTTCCGGATTCGGTGAAGATTCGGGGTTCATTCTCGCCAGCTTCGACAGTCCCATGCCTCTCGACCCCATCCTTCGCGAAGTCGCATCCGAACTGAGGACCGACCGGCTGCTGCTCCGCATACCGAGGCCCGGCGACGGTGCACGCGTCCACGAGGCCGTCGTGGAAACGCTCGATGCGTTGAGAGCCTGGCCCGCGTCCTTGCCCTGGGCCATGTTCGAGCCTTCGGTCGACGCCTCCGAGGTGTACTGCAGGGAGAGCGCCGCCGCGTTCATCAAGCGCTCGGCGCTGGTGTACTTGGCGTTCGATGCGCAGGACTCGCTCGTGGCCAGTCTCAGCCTGCATTCGATCGACTGGGTCGTGCCCAAGTTCGAACTCGGCTTCTGGTGCCGCGCCAGTCGCCAGCGTCAAGGCCTCATGAGCGAAGCCGCTTCGGCGTTGAAGCGCTACGCGTTCGACCGGCTCGGCGCGCGACGCGTCGAGGCATTTCCCGACGAAGCCAACGCGGGAAGCCGAGCCGTCTGCGAAGCGATCGGCATGCAGCTGGAAGGCGTCTTGCGCAACGATCGCGTCACGCCTGAAGGCGTCGCGAGAAGCACCAGCATCTACGCTGCGGTGCGGTCCTAGACTGCCGGCCCATGCTCTCCACATTCGAAGAATTCCTCGACGAGGTCTACCCCGAAGGCGAAGTCGACGCCCAGGCGGGGCGTGACGCGGAGACCGAGGAACGACAACGCCGCCTGGCAGAGTTTCCGTACAGCGTGGTGCTTCAGGTGAGGTATCCGGAAATGGACTTCGCCAACCGCTGGTGCTGGGAACAATTCGGTTCAGCCTCGGGCCCTTGCTACCAGAGCTACTCTTCGTATCCAGTCTGCCGCGAGACCGGAGATCACGGCCATGAGGGCAATTGGCGGACGGAGTGGCTTGCCAAGATCGCCTACAACTTCGGCTTCAACGAGTGGCTCTTCGCCCACCAGACTGATCGCGACAGGTTTCTGGCGTTCGTGCCGGACATCACCTGCGGCGAGCTCTTTCCCAAGTGATCCGCATTGCGAATGCAAGCAATGAACACTGTCTCCATGGCGAAAGCGCCCTCCCCCGCAGCGCACTACAGTCGCCCTTCATGAGCACCGACACGAGTCTTACGCCCGCCACTGAGTACTCCGTCCGCCGTCCGCATCGCAGCGAGTTCCTGACGCTGCGCGGTCTGCGCCATCACGTGCTGCGCTGGGGTCCGGAGCCTGATGGGCAACGGCCGCTGCTCGTGATGGTCCACGGCTGGATGGACGTCGGCGCGTCGTTCCAGTTCATGGTCGATGCGTTCCGCGAAGACCGCAGCGTCGTCGCCATCGACTGGCGTGGCTTCGGGCTCACCGACGCCAACGGCGGCGACGCGTACTGGTTCCCCGACTACCTCGGCGATCTCGATGCGTTGCTCGACGCCGTCAGTCCGGATGCGCCTGTGGACCTGCTCGGCCACAGCATGGGCGGCAACATCGCGATGACCTATGCCGGCGTGCGGCCGCAGCGGCTGCGCAAGCTCGTGAACCTCGAGGGCTTCGGGCTGCCGGAGACGACGCCCGACATGGCGCCGACGCGGCTCGCGAGCTGGCTCGATGAGCTCAAGGAGCCGCAGAGCCTCAAGACCTACGACAGCGTCGAAGGCGTGGCGCAGCGGCTGATGAAGACGAATCCGAGGCTCTCCGCCGACAAGGCCGCGTGGCTCGCGCCGCAATGGTCGCAGCAGGGCGACGACGGGCGCTGGCACATCCTCGGCGACCCCGCGCATAAGCGGACCAATCCGGTGCTCTACAAGAAGGCCGAGGCCCTCGCCTGCTGGTCGCGCATCGAGGCGCCGACGCTGTGGGTTGAGGGCAGCGAGACCAAGCTTTCGCAATGGTGGGGCGATCGTTATCCGCGTGAGGATTTCGAGAGCCGGCTCGGCGTCGTGAAGGACCTGCGGCGCGTCACGCTCCAGCATGCGGCGCACATGATGCATCACGACCAGCCCGAGGCGCTGGCGCAGGCGGTGCAGGAGTTCCTCGGCTAGTCCGTAGCGACGACCGCTGCCTGATACGCCGCGATGAACTCCGGCGGCATCCGCTTCGGGCGGCCGCCGCTGATGTCGATGCAGACCAGCTCCCAGCGGCCGCGCATCAGCGTCTGGCCGTCGCTCGCGCGGCGCAGCTGGAAGCGGCGTTCCATCGCGAGCTTGCCGTCACCCGCCGTCAGCCAGGTGCCCAGCACCAGCGCTTCACCCTCGAAGGAAGGCAGCAGGTAGTCGTAGCCGCCATGGCGGATCGCCATCGCGCGGTCAAGGCGGCGGTAGTCCTCGATGTCCAGGCCCAGCGCCACCGAGTGCGACCACGCCACCTGCTCGCACCACTTCACGTAGACCGCGTTGTTGGTGTGATTCAGGCCGTCGATGTCCGCCGGTTGGGGGCTCACCGTCAATCGATGGGGGGACGGGTAGTCCCAGCCGCTGGACAACGGGTCGACCGGCGCGGGGATCGCTTCGTTCATCTCGCTCATCTGGGGGCGCTCATCTGGGGGTGGGTTCCGTGGGATATCCGACGCTCGTGCTCGGTGTGCGACAGGGTAGCGTCGCGAGGCAGGCAGAATGCCGCCCTTTTCCGGCGTCGTCCGTCGCCCGTGCGACCCGCGCGCCTATCGCACATCCTGCGCAAGCTGCGCCTTCCGAATACCTCGCCGACCGGGTCATGCCCTGTCGGCTCCGCCTTCCTGCCGTCCCGCTGCCCGTCCCCATGAACATCATCGTCACCGAAGAACTCAAGGCCTACATCGATCCCCTGACCGAGGACGAACATGCCGCGCTCGAGCGCAGCATCCTCGCCGAGGGCTGCCGCGACGCGCTAGTGCTCTGGGGCGACATCCTCGTGGACGGCCACAACCGCCACGGCATCTGCACCAAGCACGGCATCCCCTTCCAGACGGTGCAGAACACCCGCTTCAAGTCCATGGAGGACGTCCACCTGTGGATGATCGACCAGCATCTGGGCCGCCGCAGCGTCTCCGACTTCCAGCGCGGCGTGCTCGCCCTGCGCAAGAAGGAGATCATGGAAGCGCGCCGGCTGGCCGTGCTCAACGATCCGGCGCCTGAAGCGCCCGCCGCCGACGCCAGCGCCGCGCCGGTGCCCGAAGCCCCGCCGCTGAAGAGCCGCGAAGCCATCGCGCGCGCCGCGCGCATCAGCAGCGCCACCGTGACGCAGATCGAGAAGATCCAGAAGGCCGCCGCGCCGGAACTCGTCGCCGCCGTGCGCTCGGGCGAGGTGTCGATCAGCGCCGCCGCCGTCATCTCCGATCTGCCCGCTGAAGAGCAGGCCGCTGCCGCTGCTGGCGGCAAGAAGGAATTGCGCCAGGCCGCCAAGCGCGTGCGCGAGTCCAAGGTCGGCAAGAAGGCTGCGGGCGATGCGGTCGCCGAAGTGGCGGTCGAGCTGCTGGGCGTGCCGACGAACGAGGATGGTGAACTCGAAGCCGATCCGGCGGTCGCCCTCCTGCGTGCGCAGGTCGGCGCTTTGCAGGACGAGAACATCAAGCTGCGTGCGCAGGTCGCGGACCTTCAGGCGCAACTCGCCGCCGCGAAGCAGGACGGCTCCCCGTTCTGACCCGCAGTCCTCGGTAGCAGATCCGTGGAAGGACGGCAGTGGTCGGGGACGGTGAGGTGTGGGGTTTCAGCCCTTGCGGCTGGGGCCCCATACCTCGGCGGCCAACGCCCAGGCCCGAGCAGATCGGCGGTCTTCAGAACCCCGTGATCGGCCCGGAGCGCTCCCGCTCCGGCCGTTTCGACTCCACGTCGTCGAAGTAGGGTGCCGGGTCTTGCACCCCTGCCTCCGCCTCCCGGCGGTTCATGACGGTCGCGTAGATGACGACGATCGCCACGTACACGATCAGCGCTCCCTGCGACCCCACCCAGAAGCTGAACGGCCAGCCGAAGAAATCGAAGCTGAGCGCCCGCGCGAAGTAAGCGACCCCGAAGGTCACCAGCGCCCACACGACGAGCAGCATCAGCGTCAACCGCCAGTTCCCACGGCGCACCCAGCGGCGCCGGGCGCGTATCGTGCCGGAGGGGGTGCCGGAGGGGGTGCCGGAAGGGCTGCCGACGGGGGTACCGGAGGGGTAACCCGCATCGGGGACAGGCGGTTTCGGACGCATCCCGGCATCTTAGGGAGCCCGTTCGCGTCAGCATGAGAAAATACCCGGCTTCGGGCCCCCTCTCGGGGGCTCCACCATTCGAGCGAATCATGGACATCGAACAAATCAATGCGATCGGCAACACGCTGTCCGATCTGCAAGCGCGTACCGACGCGCTAAGGGGGTACCTTTGACTACGACCGCAAAGCGCTGCGGTTGAACGAAGTCAACGCCGCCCTGGAGAACCCCAACGTCTGGAACGACCCCAAGCGGGCCCAGGAGCTCGGCAAGGAAAAGCGCACGCTGGAACAGGTCGTCGAGACGATCAACCACCTGACGTCCAACATCACCGACAACCTCGAGTTGTACGAGATGTCCAAGGACGACAACGACATCGCCGGCATCCAGACCATCGAGGCGGAGTCCGTCAAGCTGAGCGAGAAGGTCGAGGAACTCGAGTTCCGCCGGATGTTCAACAACCCGGCCGACCCGCTGAACTGCTTCATCGACATCCAGGCCGGCGCCGGCGGCACCGAGGCCTGCGACTGGGCCGGCATGCTGCTGCGCCAGTACCTGAAGTACTGCGAGCGCAAGGGCTTCAAGGCCGACGTCGAAGAGCAGACCGACGACGAGATCGCCGGCATCAAGAGCGCCACCATCAAGGTGGAAGGCGAGTACGCCTTCGGCCTGCTGCGCTCCGAGTCGGGCGTGCACCGCCTGGTGCGCAAGAGCCCGTTCGACTCCTCGGGCGGCCGCCACACCAGCTTCGCCTCGCTGTTCGTGTATCCGGAAGTGGACGATTCGATCGAGATCGACATCAACCCGTCGGACGTGCGCACCGATACCTACCGCGCCTCCGGCGCGGGCGGCCAGCACATCAACAAGACCGACTCGGCGGTGCGCCTGACCCACATCCCGACCGGCATCGTCGTCCAGTGCCAGGACGGCCGCAGCCAGCACAGCAACCGCGACGTCGCCTGGAAGCGCCTGCGCTCGCGCCTGTACGACCATGAGATGAAGAAGCGCATGGCCGAGCAGCAGAAGCTCGAGGACAGCAAGACCGACGTGGGCTGGGGCCACCAGATCCGCTCGTACGTGCTGGACCAGAGCCGCATCAAGGACCTGCGCACCAACGTCGAGATCTCCAACACCCAGAAGGTGCTGGACGGCGATCTCGACGCATTCATCACCGCGTCCCTCAAGCAGGGCGTGTAAGCACAACAAGAGACAAATGCCCCGGTGCTCGATCCCCGGCCCGGGGCTTCTTCATTCCTACAAGGAAGTCCGCCATGCGTGAAGGCACTGCCACCCTGATCCGCCGCGCCGATTACGTCGCGCCGATCTTCTGGATCCGTACCGTCGACCTGAGTTTCGACCTCGATCCGGTGAAGACGCTGGTCGCCAGCAAGATGCGCCTGGAACGCAACGCCGCGGTGCCCCACGGCCCCCTGCGCCTGCATGGCGAGGAGCTGAACCTGCTGCGCGTGCTGATCGACGGCGAGAGCGTGTCCTTCCGCCAGGAAGGCCATGAGCTGATCATCGACAACGTGCCGGACGCGGACTTCACGCTCGAGATCCGCAACACCTGCTGCCCGGACAAGAACACGACGCTGTCGGGTCTCTACACCTCCGGCGGCAGCTTCTTCACGCAGTGCGAGGCCGAAGGCTTCCGCCGCATCACCTACTTCCTGGACCGCCCCGACGTGATGGCGGTCTACACGGTGACGATGCGCGCCGACAAGGCCAGATTCCCGGTGCTGCTGTCCAACGGCAACCTGGTCGAATCGGCTGCCCTCGACAACGGCCGTCACCTGGCGAAGTGGCACGACCCCTTCCCCAAGCCCAGCTACCTCTTCGCGATGGTGGCCGGCGATCTGGTCGCGCGCGAGCAGCGCATCCGCACCCGCGGCGGCAAGGACCATCTGCTGCAGGTCTACGTCCGCCAGGGCGACCTGGAGAAGACGGAACACGCGATGAACTCGCTGATCGCGTCGGTCGTGTGGGACGAGGCGCGCTTCAACCTGCCGCTGGATCTGGAGCGCTTCATGGTCGTCGGCGTGTCCGACTTCAACATGGGCGCGATGGAGAACAAGGGGTTGAACATTTTCAACACCTCGGCGCTGCTGGCCTCCCCCGCCACCGCGACCGACGCGGACTTCGCCCGCATCGAGTCCATCGTCGCGCACGAGTATTTCCACAACTGGACCGGCAACCGCGTCACCTGCCGCGACTGGTTCCAGCTGTCGCTGAAGGAAGGCCTGACCGTCTTCCGCGACCAGGAGTTCAGCCAGGACATGGCCGCCACGCCGAGCGCGCGCGCGGTCTGCCGCATCGAGGACGTGCGCGCGCTGCGCGCCCGCCAGTTCCCCGAAGACGCCGGCGCGATGGCCCACTCGGTGCGTCCCGACGAGTACGTCGAGATCAACAACTTCTACACCGCCACCGTCTACGAGAAGGGCGCGGAAGTCGTCCGCATGTACCAGACGCTGGTCGGCCGCGACGGTTTCGCCAAGGGCATGGCGCTGTACTTCGAGCGCCATGACGGCCAGGCCGTGACCTGCGACGACTTCGCGCAGGCGATCGCGGACGCGAACCCGGGCTCGCCGCTGACGACGCGCCTGGACGCCTTCAAGCGCTGGTACGCGCAGGCCGGCACGCCGCGTCTGCAGGCCCGTGGCGTGTACGACGCCGCCGGTCAGACCTGGACGCTGACGCTGACGCAATCGAGTGCCGCCGCGCAAGGCCAGGCCGCCAAGCTGCCGCAGGTGATCCCCGTGTCGCTGGGCCTGCTGTCGCGCGACGGCCAGGCGCTGCCGCTGATGCTGCAAGGTGAAGACGGCGCCGCCGGCGCCACCGACACCGAGCGCGTGCTGGTGCTGGACCAGGCCGAGCAGTCCTTCGTGTTCGTCAACGTGCCGTCCGAGCCGGTGCCGTCGCTGCTGCGCGGCTTCTCCGCGCCGGTGGTGCTGGACGACGGCCTCGGCGACGCCGAGCTGCTGGTCCTGCTCAAGCACGACAGCGACGCCTTCAACCGCTGGGAAGCCAGCCAGCGCCTGGCGCTGAACCGCATCCTGGGCGCCGTGCGTTCGGGCCAGCCGCTGGTGCTGGACGCCGCGTACATCGACGCGATGCGGGCGGTGCTGCGCCATGCGGAGCTGGACCCCGCCTTCAAGGCACTGGCGCTGCAACTGCCGGACGAGGCCTACATCGCCGAGCAGCTCGACGTTGTCGATCCTCAAGCCATCCACGCGGCCGTCGAAGCGGCGCAGACGCAGCTGGCATCGGCGCTGCAGGCCGACTGGGCCTGGGCCTTCGACGCGCATCAGGTGACGACCGGCTACAACCCGGACCCGGTGCAGAGCGGCAAGCGCGCGCTGGTGAACCTGTCGCTGGCGATGCTGGTCCTGAACGCGACCCGCGGCGGCGACGGCGTGTGGCCGGGCCGCGCGTACCAGCGCTTCAAGGACGCGACCAACATGACCGACCGCCTGGGCGCGCTGTCCGCGCTCGTGCATGCGCACGCGGAGCTGGCCGACAGCGCGCTGGCGCGCTTCCACGCCCAGTTCAAGGACGAGGCGCTGGTCATCGACAAGTGGTTCGCGCTGCAAGGCCGCGCGGCCGAGCGCGACGGCAAGACCTTCGCCAAGGTCAAGCAGCTGATGAAGCACCCCGACTTCACGCTGAAGAACCCGAACCGCGCGCGCAGCCTGATCTTCTCGCTGGCGATGTTCAACCCGGCCGCCTTCCACCGCGCCGACGCGGCGGGCTACGTCTACTGGGCGGAGCAGGTGCTGGCGCTGGACGCGATCAATCCGCAGGTCGCCGGCCGTCTGGCGCGCGTGATGGACCGCTGGACCGCGCTGGCCCAGCCGTACCGCAGCGCCGCGCGCGAGGCCATCGCCCGCGTCGCCGCCAAGCCGGACCTGTCCAACGACGTGCGCGAGATCATCCAGCGCGCGTTGGCGTCCGACACGCAGGCCGCCGCCCCGGAATCGACCTCCGGAGCGACGACCGTCGAGCCGGCGGCGCAGCCCTGATTCAGCGCCCGGAGCGGTCCGCGCGCCGGGCCGTTCCGCGGCGCACGAGATTTGCAACCATCGGAGTCGTTTCATGAGTCAACGCGTCAGCCTGACCCAATACCTCGTCGAGCAGCAGCGTCTGCACGGCCACATCCCCCAGCAGCTGCGGCTGCTGATCGAGGTGGTCGCGCGGGCCTGCAAGCGCATCGCCATCAGCGTCAACAAGGGCGCGCTGGGTGACGTGCTGGGCACGGCCGGGTCCGAGAACGTGCAGGGCGAGGTCCAGAAGAAGCTGGACATCATCGCCAACGAGGTGCTGATCGAAGCCAACGAGTGGGGCGGCCACCTGGCCGCGATGGCCTCGGAAGAGATGGAGAGCATCCACCTGGTGCCCAACCGTTTCCCGCAGGGCGAATACCTGCTGATGTTCGATCCGCTGGACGGCTCGAGCAACATCGACGTGAACGTGTCGATCGGGACCATCTTCTCGGTGCTGAAGAAGGTCGAAGGCAGCAAGGGCGTCAGCGAGGAAGACTTCCACCAGCCCGGCACCGCGCAGGCGGCGGCGGGTTACTGCGTCTACGGACCGCAGACGACGCTGGTGCTGACGGTGGGCGACGGCGTGGCCATGTTCACGCTGGACCGCGAGCAGGGCTCATGGGTGCTGACCGCCGACGACGTGAAGATCCCCGCGGACACCAAGGAGTTCGCGATCAACATGTCCAACATGCGGCACTGGGACGAGCCGGTGAAGCGCTACATCGACGAGTGCCTGGCCGGCACGACGGGTCCGCGCGGCAAGGATTTCAACATGCGCTGGATCGCGTCGATGGTGGCGGACGTGCACCGCATCCTGACGCGCGGCGGCGTGTTCCTGTACCCGTGGGACAAGCGCGAGCCGAACAAGGCCGGCAAGCTGCGCCTGATGTACGAGGCCAACCCCATGGCCTTCCTGGTCGAGCAGGCCGGCGGCGCGGCCACCAACGGCCGCCAGCGCATCATGGACCTGCAGCCGGGCAAGCTGCACGAGCGCGTCTCGGTCGTGCTGGGCTCGAAGAACGAAGTCGAGCGGGTCACGCAGTACCACCTGGAAGCCGACAAGGCCAAGTGATGTGACCCCGCGATCCGGCATGCGCCGGGTCCGACATGTCCGCAATGCAGAAGGCCGCTCGATGAGCGGCCTTCGTGCTTCTGAGCGCCCTCAGCGCTCAGGCCTCAGAAAAGGCTGCCTTCGTCGCCCTTGCCCTCGTTGCCATCGCTGCTGCGATCGGCAGCGGCCGGCTTGTCGTTGCCCTTGAGCTCGGCAAATTTCCCGGCCATCGTCGGGTTGCCCTTGGTCAGCTTCTTGATCGTCACGTCCTGCGCCTTGTCATTGGCCAGGCGCAGGTTGCGATCGGTGCCGAGCAGCGCTTCCTTGGTCTTCTGCAGGTGGTCGATGGACTTGTCGATCTCGTCGATCGCCGTCTGGAAGCGCCGCGACGCCAGTTCGTAGTTCTTCCCGAACGCCGACTTGAAGCCCTCGAGCTGCGACTCGAAGTGGGTGATGTCGATGTTCTGCGCCTTCACGAGCGCGAGCTCCGCCTTGTACTTGAGCGAGTTCATCGCCGCGTTGCGCAGCAGCGTGATGATGGGCAAGAAGAACTGAGGCCGCACCACATACATCTTCGGATAGCGGTGGAACACGTCGACGATGCCGGTGTTGTAGAGCTCGCTCTCGGGCTCCAGCAGCGAGACCAGCACCGCGTATTCGCAGCCCTTCTCGACGCGGTCCTTGTCGAGCTCCTTGAGGAAGTCCTCGTTGCGGTTCTTCGTGGCGGTGCGGTCGTTCTCGTTCTTCATCTCGAACATGATCGAGACGATCTCGGTGCCGGATTCATCGGCGTCGCGGAAGATGTAGTCGCCCTTGCTGCCCGAACGCGCGTCGTTGTCCTTCTCGAAATACGCGCGCGGGAACGCGGTCGCGCGGATGCGGTTGAACTCGGTCTCGCAGTGAAGTTCGAGCGTCTCGCCGACCATCTTGGTCGACAGCCGCGCCTTCATGTCGCGCAGGCGCTCGATGGCGTCGTCGCGGTCCTTGATCTGCGTCTCGTACTTGTCCTTCAGCGACTTCTCGGAGAGCTGCTTCTCGAGCTCCGCACGTTCGAGGCCGCTGCGCAGTTGATCGCGTTCCTTCTCCACCGCGCCGACGGCCTGCGTCATCGCGAGCTGCTGCGTCACGCCCATCGCGTCGAGCCTGGCCTTGAGCGCCTGGATCTCGGCGTCCTTCGCCGCGACGGACTGTTGCAGCTGCTTCTCAAGGCCGCCGAGCGCCTCGCTCACCGCCAGCTTGCGCTGCACCTCGCCGGCATCGAGCCGGGCCTTCAACTCCTGGATCTCGCCGTCCTTCAGCGCGGCGGCCTTCTGCAGCTCGCCGGCCGTCTTCGCCTGCGCCAGCTCGACGGCATTGCGCTTGTCCTGCTCGGCCAGCGCGAGGCGCTCGTGCAGCTGCTTCTCGAAGTCGGTATCGCGCACCTGCTTGAGGATGTCGGCGTATCCCGCCTCGTCGATCTTGAAGGCCTTGTTGCAGTGCGGGCAGATGATTTCATGCATGGCGCGGATTCTCGCCGTCGATTCAGAAGAACGTCCGCACGCCGCCGATGACGCGGTAGTGATCGTCCACCGTGTAGAGCAGCGGCCACTTGTCGAAGGTCGTGCACGGGTGGCCGACGCCGAAGGCGATCAGGTCCCCGACCTGCAGCAGCAGTTCGCCCCCGTCCGATCTGTTCCCGCCTTCGCCGCCTGCATCGACGTACGCATGCTGGTCGTTGAGCTTCGTGACGGCCCAGTGGGCGGGCGTGGCCCGCGGCGCGTCATGCAGGCTCGGGCGGTACCACCACAGCGGTTGCGGCAGGCAGGCGTCGTAGCTGAGGTCGCGTCGGCCGGCCGTGCAGATCGCGCGGCCAGGCTCCGGCACCGACTGCACGTAGGCCCAGACCTCGATCGCATTGCGCAGGCCGGGGCCTTCGCCCCACAGCGCACCGGCGCGCTGCCGCATGCGGTCCTGCATGCGCTCGTACTGCAGGCTGTCATGGCTCAGGTAGCAGCCGCTGCGCAGCACCACCCGCAGCGCGTGGCCGGTGCCCGCGGCCTCGACCGCCGCCAGCGTCTTCGCCGCCATGTCGAAGAAGGCCGAGCCGCCTGCGGTCAGCAGCACCTCGCCCGCGGCGAACCACCCTTCGGCGCAGCCCAGGCGCGTCAGTTCCGCCACCGTCTCGATCATCGTCAGCGCGCCGAGCTCCACGCGCGCCGTGTCGTCGCCGCTGTAGACGCCTTCAAAGGCCTCCACGCCACGAAGCACGATCGTCGGAGCGGCATCACGGATGAGGCGGCCCAGCGCGGCGCCCTCCTCCATCGTCCGGACGCCGGTGCGACCACCCGGCGTGCCGACTTCCAGCAGCACTTGAAGCGGACGCTTCAAGCCACGCTCGTCGGCCGCGCGACGCAACAGGTCCAGGCCCGCAGCGGAGTCGACCAGCAGGTAGAAATCGAAATCCGGCGACGCCTCCAGCTCGCGGAACACGAGCTCCAGGTCCGCCTTGCCGATCAGCTGATTCGCCAGCAGCACGCGCGGCACGCCGAAGCGCCGGTACGTGCGCACGTGGGCCGCCGTCGCGGCCGTCATGCCCCAGGCGCCTTCGTCGAACTGGCGTTGGAACAGCTGCGGCGACATCGTCGTCTTGCCATGCGGCGCGAGGCTCACGCCCGCGCGTGCGGTGAACTCGCGCATCCAGCGCGCGTTGTGCGTCAGCGCGGAGTCTTTCAGGATCGCCGCAGGCAGCGGCAGGTCGCCGGCCAGCAGCGACAGCCCCAACGCGCCAAGGCCGCCCAGCGGCACGCCCTCGGCGACCGCGGGCAGTCCCTTGAGCGTGCCGGGCAGCGGCTCGGCCTCCAGGGCGGCGAGCGTGAGCGTCACCGGCGCGAGGCCGGGCTGATCGTTGGGGTCGTGTGGGCTCATGGCGCGCCATGTTGCCACCGTCGGCGGGCGCCGTTGGCGCGGCGTGGCGCCAAAGAAAAAGCCGCTTGGGATACCCAAGCGGCTTTTCTGTATTGGTGCCGATGAAGAGAGTCGAACTCCCGACCTTCGCATTACGAATGCGCTGCTCTACCAACTGAGCTACATCGGCGCTGTCGCGAACAACAGAGTCTGTGACTATAGCGCAGATTTTCGACGCCGACAATTTCGGCGCCCGCGTCGCACCCAGACAACGCCTGCGGCCGATTCACTCCTCGCCCAGATTCGCCTGCACGCGCCTCAGCAGCGCGGCGAGCTGCGCCTGCTCCTCCGCGCTCAAGCCCGCCAGCGCCTGCACCGACACCTGTTTCGCCTGACGCTTCAACTCGCGCTGCACCGTCAGGCCGGCGTCGCTGACGCTCAGCCGCACCTGGCGGCGATCCACTTCATCGGTCTTCGCGTCGAGCAGGCCCTTGTCGCGCAAGGTCTTGATCAGCCGCGCCAGCTGCGCCTTGTCCCGCCCGCTGTGCGACGCGAGATCGCTCTGCGTGGCCTGCGGGTTGCGCTCGAAGAAGAACAACACCTTGCCTTCCATGTGCGTGATGTCCTGCGGACCGTCGCGCAGGAAGCGGTACTGCAACGCGCGGTAGCGATGCATCACCGAATGCACCAGCTCCAGGACGTCGTCGTCCTTGCCCCTTCGGCCAGTGGTGTTAGTTGACATTGTCAATCGTTCCGTCGCAAGATTGATGACATTGTCAACGATATCGAGATCAGCCGCAATGAAGCCCGACACCCTGAACACCGCACTCCCCTCCTCTGCCGCAACGACCACGACCACGCCGGCTGCCGGCTCCGCCGTGAGCCGCGTCCAGCGCGTGCGCCATGAACTCAAGCGCCGCGAACTGACCGTGACCGGCGTCGACGACGTGACGCCCAACTTCCGCCGCGTGACGCTGACCGGCGACTCGCTCGCCGACTTCGTCAGCGCCTCCTTCGACGACCACGTGAAGCTGATCTTCGAACCCGAGGCCGACGGCTCCCCCGTCATGCGCGACTACACGCCGCGCCGCTTCGACAACGCGGCGCGCGAGCTGGTCATCGAGTTCGCGCAGCACGGCGACGGCCCCGCCGCGGCCTGGGCCGCACAAGCGCAGCCGGGCCACACGCTGACCGTCGGCGGTCCGCGCGGCTCCTTCATCATCCCGACGGACTTCGCCTGGCATCTGCTGGTGGGCGATGAGACCGCCCTCCCCGCCGTCGCGCGCCGCCTCGAGGAACTGCCGGCCGGCGCGCGCGTCGTCGCGCTGCTGAACGTGCCGGAGAGCGATCGCCGCCGCTTCGCCACGCAGGCCGACCTCGACCTGCGCTGGGTCGACGGCGACGACGCACTGCTGGCCGCCGCCCGCGCGCTGACACTGCCGTCCGGCGAGGGCTACGCCTGGTGCGCCGGCGAGGCCGCCGCGATGACCGCGGTGCGCAAGATCCTCGTCGACGAGAAAGGCCACGACCGCCACGCGATCCGCGCGGCGGCCTACTGGAAGCGCGGCGCCAGCCATCATCACGAGAACCTGGAGTGAGGGGACTGAGGGGACCTCACTTTCGCTTCACACGTGCATGGCACACTGCCTCGCATGTCTGAAGTCCTGCACGATCCGCGCTGGCGCAACGCCTGGCGCCTGCTCTTCCTCGCAGTGGTCTGTGGCGCCAGCTGGCTGGCGTTCTCGCCCCATCCGCCGCCCGCGGCCGACCTCGGCTGGGACAAGGCGAACCACTTCACCGCCTTCGGCACGCTCGCGGTCATCGGGCTGCAGTGCCTCGCCGCCGGTCCGCGCCGCCGCTGGATCGTGCTGGCGGTGCTGCTCGCCTACGGCATCCTGATCGAGCTGGTGCAGTCGCAGATCCCCGGCCGCGACGCGGACGCGCAGGACGTGCTCGCCGACATGATCGGCGCGGTCATCGGCGTGGCCGTGCATGCGCTGCTCCTGCGCGTGCTCACGCCGCGGGCGTCTCCGGCTCGCTGAGCTCCCGGCGCGACATCGCGATCGCGACCGCCTGTGCGCGGTTGTTCGCGCCCAGCTTGCGCAGGATCTTGCGCACGTGGTTCTTGACCGTGAACATGCTGATGCCCAGCTGGATCGCGATCCCCTCGTTGCTCAGGCCCGCGCGCAGGCCTTCGACGATCTGCTGCTCGCGCGGCGTCACCAGCGACCCCGCGCGACGCGGCAAGGCCTGACCCCGCGGCTGCAGCCGCGCACGCCGCCAGGCCGCGTGCAGCGCCGGCGTCAGCAGCTCCAGGCGGCGCAGGTGGTCGTCGGACCAACCCTCTCCCGCGAAGAGGAACAGGCTCTGCGGCCGCTCGCCGTCGGCGGCGACGCCGTGCAGCGCCAGCTCCCGCAGTCCGGCTTCCAGCAGGGGCTGGAACAGCGCCGAGTCCGATTCCCGCGCCAGGTCGACATGCAGCGGCCGCCGGCCGTCGCCCCAGCGCCGGATCAGGTGCAGCCACAGGCCGTGGTCGGCCGATTCGAGCTGGGCGTGCAAGCCCTCGCCGATCGGCTTCAGATGGAAGAGCTGCGCCGCCAGCCGCGGCGACGGCGGCTGGTCGCCGACGCACACCATCAGCCGGTGCGGCAGCAGCGGCTGCAGGCGGCTCTGGCTCCAGACGAAGAACTGAGCCGGCGTGGCCGGCTGGCGTGCGCTCCACAGCGCCTCCAGCAGGCGTTCGGCGAGCACGTGGTCCTGCAGCCAGGACAAGGGCAGGCCGTCCCCGTCGACCCCGCCGTGAACCGGCAGGGCCATCGCCGACAGCGCGGACGGCGAAGCCGACGGCCCCACCGGAGGGGAAGCGGTCGAAGGCAGCAGGGTCGGCAGCGACGAGGAGATCGAGGGCGGCATCATGGGCATGGGCAAAGGCGTGAGCCGGGGCGCCGTCAGCCTGCCCGCGCGGCATGACGCCCCGATGAATCGCCGCCGGGCGCCCTCACGAGGCCCTCACGGCGCCCGGCGATGGCGGACGATGGCCGGCATCGGCCGACGGGTACCCGCCTTGCCCTACCTGACATCGGGTGGCAGTTGAGCCGCCCCGCCGGGGCCCGCCGAGCGGCCCGCACCGGACGGGGACACGGCAAATCGGCTACCGTTGATGTCCGGTCCTTCCTCCCCCCGGGGCCGCAGGAGTTGCTTGCATGTCGGATCACGATCTGCCGCTGGTGCGGCGCGATCTCTCGCGCCGTTTTGAAGCGGTCAGGCGCCACACGCTGGCACTGGCCGAGCCGCTGTCCGCCGAGGACCAGGCCGCGCAGTCGATGCCGGACGCGAGTCCGGCCAAGTGGCATCAGGCCCACACGAGCTGGTTCTTCGAGGCGCTGCTGCTGCGCCCGCACCTGCCGGACTACCGGCCGCTCGACGAGTCCTTCCACTTCCTCTTCAACTCGTATTACGAGGGCCTCGGCCCGCGTCACCCGCGCCCCCAGCGCGGACTGCTGACGCGCCCGTCGCTGGACGAGGTGCGCGCCTACCGCCGCCATGTGGACACGCACATCCAGCAGTTGATCGCGCGTTGCAGCGACGCGGTGTGGAACGAGATCGCGCCGACGCTGGAACTGGGTCTGCATCATGAGCAGCAGCACCAGGAGCTCTTGCTGACCGACGCACTGCACCTGCTGTCCTGCCATCCGTGGCGGCCGGCGCTGATCGATGCGGCGCCCGCGCCGGTCGCGGCCAGTACCAGCGAATGGCTGCGCCATGACGGCGGCCTCGTCGACATCGGCCACGACACGAGCGCCGACGGCGCCGCCCCCGCGGCGGGGTCAGGCTTCGCCTTCGACAACGAAGGCCCGCGGCATCGCGTCTGGCTCGAGCCTTTCGAGATCGCGAGCCGCCTCGTGACCTGCGGCGACTTCCAGCGCTTCATCGCCGACGGCGGCTATCGCGAGCCGCGCTGGTGGCTGTCGGACGGCTGGGCCATGGTGCAGCAACAAGGCTGGAAAGCACCGCTGTACTGGGTGGACGACAGCGACCACGCCAAGACCGAGGGCGATGCCGACGCCACGGGCAGCGCGGGCTCGCGCTGGTCGGTGTTCGGCCTGCACGGCCTGCGTCCGATGGACCCCGCCGCGCCGGTGATGCAGCTCAGCTTCTACGAAGCCGCCGCCTATGCGGAATGGGCCGGCGCCCGCCTGCCGAGCGAGCCGGAGTGGGAAGCTGCGTCGACGCTGCCCGGCATCGCCCAGCTCGACGACCAGGCTTGGCAATGGACGCGCTCGGCCTACCACCCCTACCCCGGCTTCCGGCCGATGGCAGGGGCCGCGTCCGAATACAACGGCAAGTTCATGGTCGGGCAGCTGGTGCTGCGCGGCGGCAGTCTCGCGACGCCGCCCGGCCACACGCGCCGGACCTACCGCAACTTCTTTCCGCCAGCCGCGCGCTGGCAGTTCACCGGGCTGAGACTGGCCCGCGATGCGCGCCCGCGCACGGAGACCCACGCATGAGCAGTTTCGCCGAGGACCTTCACGCGGCGCTCGCAGGCCCCGAGCACGCGATCTCCCCCAAGTACTTCTACGACGCGCAGGGCTCCGCCCTCTTCGAGCAGATCTGCGAACTGCCCGAGTACTACCCGACGCGCACGGAGCTGGCGCTGCTGAAACGGCACGCCGACGAGTTCGCCGCCCGCATGGGCCCGGGCGCGCAGTTGATCGAGTACGGCGCCGGCGCGCTCGTGAAGGTGCGGCTGCTGCTGGAACGCGCGCAGCAGCTGCACAGCTTCGTGCCGGTGGACATCTCCGGTCCGCATCTGCTGGCCGCCTGCGAGTCGCTGCAGCGCGAGCAGCCGGCCTTGCGCATCCTGCCGGTGGTGGCCGACTTCACCCGCATGCATGTGCTGCCCGATGCGCCTGCGGACGGTCGACGCGTCGGCTTCTTCCCGGGTTCCAGCATCGGCAACTTCAACCCGGACGAGGCGTTGGAATTCCTGCGCCTGCTGCGCGAGGAACTGGACGGCGGGGCGCTGCTGATCGGCGTGGACCTGATCAAGGATCCGGCCCGGCTGCATGCGGCCTACAACGACGCGTCGGGCGTGACGGCGCGCTTCAACCTGAACGTGCTGCGACACGCGCAACGCGAGCTGAAGCTGGAGTGCGACCCGGGCGGCTTCGACCACTACGCGTTCTACGACCCCCGCAAGCACCGCATCGAGATGCACCTGCTGCCGCGCGGCGAGCAGCACCTTCAGCTGCAGGGCCGGCGCTACACGCTGGTGCCAGGCGAGAGCCTGCACACCGAGAACTCCTACAAGTACAGCGTGGAGAGCTTCCAGGCGCTGGCGCGGGAAGCCGGGTTCAAGCCGTCAGCGCATTGGACGGACGATCAGCGCTGGTTCAGCCTGCACTGGCTGGAGGCGTGACGGTCGTCGGCGGACGAGGAAAAGGACAAAAAGGGCAAGGACGACGAGGAGACGACGCGCTCAGGCGTCGTAGCCGTACACGTCAGCGAGCTTGCTCAGCAGCGCGGGTTCGTCCTTCGCGGAGAAACCGTACGGGAACAGGGTGCGGGAACGGCTCCCGTCTTCCTTCTGGGTGCCGCCCAGCTTGCGGACCTGGCTCTCGACGTAGTTCAGGGACAGGCTCATCAGCACCGCCGGCGCGCCGACGCTGCGGTGCATGCGCTCCTCGCCGTGGGGCTGGAAGTCCAGCATCCGGCGGTAGAACGCGGTGTGACGGGGATTGACCTCGATCACCAGGAACTCCGCCCCCCAATGGTGGGCGGCGTGCAGGTAGGCCAGGTGGAACAGGCTGGCCAGCACCAGCTTGGACGGACCGTCCGGGTCCGCGGCCAGCCGGGTGAACTCGCACAGCTGCCAGCCCTGCTGACGCATGCCGGCCATCTCCTTGGGGAAGCTCTGGTCCGCGGCGAGGTTGCCCCCGTCGCGGCGCAGCCCGAGCGTGGCCACCAGACGGCCTTCCCAATAGGCGCCGAAGGTCACGTCCGCGGAACGGCTCAGCCTGTAACCCCGTGACGCGTAGCGGCGCTCCAGCAGCGCGTGGCCGGTACCTTCCATCAGCGCACGGATGTCGATCTGGCCGAACTCGGTTTCCCGGGAAACGAGCGCCACGGAATCGGCGCGGAGGAACGACATCTCCGAACCAATGGATTGCAGCGCCTGCAAGGGGCTTGCCGGCGCTTCCAATTCAATGTTCGTCATGCGAGATTCGTCGCTCATTCCCAACTCCAGACTGCTTCGTTATCAAAGGCGAGTCTATGGCCCACTCAAAGTAATTACTGCAGGTCGCTACGATAGTTAACAAATGCGACCCTCGTCTTACGGGTCTGTCCCGGGTTTGAACGGGGGTCAATCCCTTGCCAGGGTGAAACCCCGCATTTGAGGGAATTCCGTTACATGGCGGGCACGGCGGCGACGAACGGCGGCGACCCGCGCCAGCGTGTGTATCCATCGAATTCCGGTTCCCGTTCCACCCCGCTTTCCGACACCCGGTTTGTTGCAGGTGTAACTCGATGTATTTCGTTCAAATGCCGAATTCATGGGACACATCCGCCCACTTTTTTGCGGAAATCCATACGGCATCTGGGGATATTTGTCGCTTCCCGCGTGATTCGCTCGCAGAGCGATCAGGAAGTTCGTATCTCGTTGCGTCCGCGAACGAGTCGTGAAACAGGTCACGAAACAGGTCACGCGCAGGGTTGCGAAGCCAGCCCATCCAGGCGCTGGCGCGCCTCGGCCATCAGCGGACCGACGCGGCTGTCGGCCTGTGCGGCGATAGCATCCAGGTCGAACACGGCCTTGAGTTCGGATTCCGAAATCGCTTGGGGCGGGAGGTCACCCACCGCCATCGCCGTTCGCAGCAACTGCTCCAACGACCCTTCGCCCTGGCGCACGCGATGGATCAGGTCGCGGATCATCGCGCCGGTGCGCTGGCGCCCGAGCCGCGGCATCAGCAGATGCTCGACGCGCTCGCTGGCCACCAGCCCCTGACGTTCGAGGACATGCGCGCGCATCCGGTCGGCGCGGATGACGGGTTCGGCGAGCGCACGATTCAGCGCCTGCACCGCCGCGTGCGCGCCGCCCATCAGGCCGCTCCACTCCGCCAGTTCGGCCTGATGCTGGCCGAGCCCGCGTTCGTGTTCCGGGGTCATGCAGCCCATCAGCCCGGCGACGCGCTGCGGCGCGCGCTGCACCGCCGCCATCGCCTGCAGCGCGGCCACCGGGTTCTTCTTGTGCGGCATCGACAGGCAGGCGCCGTAGCCTTCGCCGGGCGGCTCGTTGAGCTCGTCGACCTCTGCCTGCGCCATCAGCGCGAAGTCCTGCGCCAGCTTGCCGAGGTTGCCGCAGAGCAGCCCCACCTCCAGCCCCAGGCGCAGCCAGCGGTCGCGCTGCGTGTGCCAGCACATGTCGGGCCGCGGCAGCGACAGCTCGGCCGCGACGGCGGCCTGCATGTCGTCGGCGCGGTCGCCCATGGCGTCCAGCGTGCCGACCGCGCCGCCGAGCTGCAGCAGCAAGGAGGCGCAGCCCTGTTCCCGCAGCCGCTCGGCGCTGCGCAGCAGCGGCATCAACCAGTTCATGAGCTTGAAGCGCAGGCTGATCACCTGCGCGGGCTGCATCATCGTGCGGCCCAGCATGGGGACGGCGACATGGCGCTCGGCCAGATCCAGCAGCTGCCCGCAGAGCTGCTGCAGGTCGTCGTCGAGCAGGCGCAGCGCCTCGCGGGTGCGCAGCACCATCGCGGTGTCGATGAGGTCCTGCGCGGAGGCGCCGCGATGCACGTAGACCGCGGCGGAGGGATCGAAGAGCGCGACCGTCTCGCGCAGGCGCTGAACGACCGGCTGCGCCAGGTTGCCGCAATGCGGCGCGGCGGCGATCAAGGCCGGCACGTCGTAGAGCTCGGCCCGGCACAGGCTGGCGATGGCCTGCGCCGCGGGCGCGGGGATCAATCCCACGCGCGCCGACGCCCGGGCCAGCGCGGCCTCCACGTCCATCATCGACTGGACCACCGCGGTCGGCGAGAACACCGATTCCATCGCGGTGGACGACAAAAAAGCCTCGAACAGCATCCAACGTCCTTTAAGGACTTCCGATGCTATCGAGGCTCCCGTGTACGCCGTACTCAAGCAAACCCGCTTGGGGTTTGTCTCAGCCGGTGATCGCCCGTCAGGGCCCCCCTCGTTCAGGGGTCCCGGGGCGAGGTCTCACTCTCTGTTCAGCCTGTTCGGCCTGTTCAGTTGGCCGGCACGTACATCTGGGCCAGGCGGCTCATCAGGCGCAGCGACAGGCGATGCATCGTGATGACCTCCAGCAGGCCGTTGCGGTGCAGCTCGACGATCTTCGCGTCGGGCAGCTCGGCCAGGGCCTTCTCGTTGATGGTCAGGAAGCCGTCCACGTCGAGCTTCTCGCCGCTGGGCAGTTGCGCCTCGAAGCGCATGTCCTGCAGCAGGTCCAGGTCCTGCAGCAGTTCGCAGGCCTGGCGGGTGCGCTCGGCCTCGCGCTCGAAGTCCTCGCAGAACTGCTTGGCGTTGAGCAGCAGCTCGGTGGGCTCGCCGTCCGCCTTGAACAGCGGCTCGCCGTCGGCGGCGGTGTCGGTGAACGCGCCGGAGCCCAGGTCCAGGCACAGCGCCATGTCGGAGGTGTTCTCCTCGATGCGGGCCATCGCGAAGGGCCAGCGGCGGATGTAGGCCGGCACGTAGCGGCCGGTCCACTGGCCGTCCTTGACGAACAGGTTGCTGCCTTGCCGCAGACCGAACACCGCCAGCGGGGCGACCGCCGGACGCTGGCCTTCGGCCGCCTGGCCGACGCGCACGAAGACCACCGGGTATTCGAGGCTGGCGTCGGCGAACTCGGCCACGGCCACGAACAGGGAGTTCAGATTGGTCACGCGGTCCAGCACCGGCGCGCCGATCTTCATGCGCGTGTTCTTGTGCTGCACCCGGTCCACGGGGACCAGGTTCTCATACATCGGGGGGTTGCTCATTGATTCACTCCATCGTCCGCCAGTCGCGAGACCAGCACCTTGTCCACACGCTTGCCGTCGAGGTCGACCACCTCGAATCTCCACGCGTCCCACTCCGCCACGTCGGCCGTGCGCGGCAAGCGCCCCAGCAGCAGCATCACCATGCCGGCCAGGGTGTTGTAGCGCCCACGATCCTCCTCGGGCAGTTCCTTCAGATCCAGGCGGTCCTTCAGCTCGGTGACGGGGATCAGGCCGTCCATCAGCCAGCTGCCGTCCTCGCGCTGGACCGCCCAGGCGTCTTCTCCATCGGACGAGTTGAACTCGCCCGCGATGGCTTCCAGGACGTCGCGCATCGCGACGACGCCCTGCACTTCGCCGTATTCGTCGACAACGAACACGAGCGGGGTTTCCGCGCCGCGCATGTGCGCGAGCAGTTCCATGCCGGACAGCGTCTCGGGCACGAAGACCGGCGGCTCCAGGCCGGTCGACAGGTCCAGCGATTCGCCCGCCAGCGAGCGCGCCAGCAGGTTCTGCGCGCTGACCGTGCCCACGACGTCATGCAGCCCGCCGCGGCAGACCGGGTAGCGGCTGTAGCCGTGCGCGCGCAGGATCTGCAGCATCTGGTCGGGCCGGTCGCTGATGTCGAGCCACGCGATCTCGGCGCGCGGGATCATCATCGAGCCGATCTGGCGCTCGTCCAGGCGGAACACGTTGCGCACCATCTGGTGCTCGTGCTCCTCGATGACGCCGGCGTCGCGGCCTTCGTCGAGGCTGGCGGCGATCTCCTCTTCCGTCACCGCGCGGTTGGCGCGACCGCCCATGCCGAGCAGCTTCAGCGTGAACTCGGTGCAGAAGCTCAGCAGCTTGACGAAGGGCCGCGTCACCAGCGACATGATCTCCATCGGCGGCGCGACCAGGCGTGCCACGTTCTCCGGGTACATCTGGCCCAGGCGCTTGGGGACCAGCTCGCCGAAGATGATGGTCACGAAGGTCAGCACCAGCACGACCAGGCCGGTGGCGGTGATGTCGGCGGCGCGGGTGCTCAGCGGCGTGTTGGCGCGCAGCACGTCGGCCAGCGGACCGGAGAAGGCGGCCTCGCCGACGATGCCGTTGAGCACGCCGATGGAGGTGATGCCGATCTGGACCGTGGACAGGAACTTCGTGGGGTTCTCGTGCAGGTCCATCGCGGCCTGCGCGCCGCCTTCCCCGCTTTCGACCATGACTTGCAAGCGTGCCTTGCGGGAGGCCGTGAGGGCCATCTCCGACATGGCGAACAAACCGTTGAGCAGGATCAGGAAGAGAACTAGGGCGGTATCCATTGACAGCGCGGACCGGGTACTAACCCCGAGTCGCGCCCAAAACACAAGGTCGGCAAGGTTAGCAGAGCCTGTGTGACATCAGCACCGCAGAATCCCGCTATGCATTACCTCATCGGCGATCTCCAAGGCTGTTGCGACGCGCTGGCGCGTCTGCTGGAGAAGATAGATTTCTCCCCGTCCCGCGACCGGCTCTACCTCCTGGGGGATCTGGTCAACCGCGGCCCCGATTCCCTGACGACGCTGCGCCGCCTGCAGTCGCTGGGCGACGCGGCGCAATGCCTGCTGGGCAACCACGACCTGCACCTGCTCGCCACGGCGGCGGGGGTGCGAGCCCCGCACAAAGGGGACACGCTGGACGCGATCCTGCAGGCGCCGGACCGCGAGGCGCTGCTGGAGTGGATGCGCCGGCAGCGGCTGGCGATGCGTTCGCAGGGCTGGCTGATGGTGCACGCGGGCGTTGTGCCGCAGTGGGACGCGGACGAGACGCTGGCGCTGGCCGAAGAAGTGCACGCGCTGATGCGCGGCCCGGAGCTGGCGGAGTTCCTCCCCCAGATGTACGGCAACGAGCCGGACCGGTGGAAGGACGACCTGACGGGTGTGCCGCGGCTGCGCTTCATCATCAACGTACTGACGCGGATCCGCTTCTGCAACGCGAAGGGCCGGCTGGACTTCAAGACCAAGGAAGGCCTGGGCACGGCGCCGGAAGGCTTCATGCCGTGGTTCGAGGTGCCGGAGCGCCGCACGGCGGGGCATCCGATCGCCTTCGGGCACTGGTCGACGCTGGGGCTGGTGCAGCGGCCGGACCTGCTGGCGCTGGACACGGGCTGCGTCTGGGGCGGCCAGCTCACGACCGCGCGCGTGGCGGACGGCGAGGCGCAGGAGATCATCCAGGTGGAGTGCGTGCAGGCGAAGAAGCCGGGAGCGGACTGAGCCGCCCCGGCCGCGCATACAATGCGCGCCTTCTTCCAGGAGATGTGGCCGAGTGGTTTAAGGCAGCGGTCTTGAAAACCGCCGAGGGTTCGCGCCCTCCGTGAGTTCGAATCTCACCGTCTCCGCCAGGAGCACCTTAGAAATGGGCCTTGTGGCCCATTTTTCATTCTGCGGGACCATGAACCATCAAGCGCTGTCGTCTTTCATCTGGTCAGTGGCGGACTTGCTGCGTGGCGACTTCAAGCGATCCGAGTACGGCCGCATCATCCTTCCCTTCACGGTCCTACGGCGGCTGGATTGCGTGCTCGAAGCCAGCAAGTCCGCCGTGCTTGCGGAACTGGCGGAGAAAAAGAAGGCCGGCATCAATCCCGCGCCCTTCCTTCTGCGCAAATCGGGCAACGGTCGCTTCTACAACACCTGGTCCGGAGACCTGAACAAACTGCTCGGCGATCAAGACAACATCCGCCGCAATCTGGGCGACTACGTCCGCGCCTTCTCTCCCGCCGCACGGGACATCTTCGAGCGCTTCGATTTCCTCACGCAGGTGGAACGCTTGGCCAAGGCCGACCTGCTCTACCTCGTCACCGAAAAATTCGCCAACATCGACCTCCACCCGGAGGTCGTAGACAACGCCAGCATGGGCAGCGTATTCGAGGAGCTGATTCGCAAATTCGCCGAAGACTCAAACGAGACCGCCGGTGAACATTTCACCCCTCGCGAGGTGATTCGTCTGATGGTGAACATGCTGTTCATCGAGGACGATGAAGTCCTGACTGCGGGAAAGGCCGTGGTGCGCGACATCTACGACCCGACGGCCGGCACGGGCGGCATGCTGTCGGTCGCCAGCGAGCACCTGCTGGCGCATAACCCCAAGGCTCGACTGAACATGTACGGCCAGGAACTCAACGACGAGTCCTACGCCATCTGCAAGGCCGACATGCTCATCAAGGGCCAGCCGGTCGAGAACATCGCTGTCGGCAACACGCTCAGCGATGACGGCCACGTTGGCCGCAAGTTTGACTACATGCTGTCGAACCCTCCCTTCGGCGTCGAATGGAAGAAGGTCGAGAAGACCGTGCGCAACGAACACGAGCGCCAGGGTTTCGACGGCCGCTTCGGCCCCGGCCTGCCGCGCGTCAGCGACGGCTCGATGCTGTTCCTAATGCACTTGGTGTCGAAGATGCGCCTGGCTCAGGACGGCGGGGCCCGCTTCGGCATCGTGCTCAACGGCTCACCGCTGTTCACGGGTGGCGCGGGCAGCGGCGAGAGCGAGATCCGCCGCTATGTGCTGGAGAACGATCTGGTGGAAGCCATCGTTGGTCTGCCCAGCGACATGTTCTACAACACCGGCATCGCCACCTACATCTGGATTCTGTCGAATAGGAAGAACGTCCAACGTCGCGGTCATGTGCAGCTCATCGACGCCAGCAGCTTCTGGCAGAAGATGCGCAAGAGCCTTGGCTCCAAGCGCAAAGAGATGAGCGACGCGCACATCGAGACGGTGACTCGGCTTTTCGGCAGCTTCATCGAGGCGGAATTGGTCAGCGTGTTCGACGCCGCTGGCCGGGCGCAGGGGGAGCCGATGCTGGTCACTGGCACCGACGACGCGCCTATGGCGCCCGAAGGCGGCAAGCTCAAGCGCGTGCCGATCTCGCGCATTTTCCGGAATGAGGATTTCGGCTACACGACCATCACCGTCGAGCGCCCGATCCGGGACGATCAGGGTCAGGTCGTGCTGGGGTTGAAAGGCAAGGGCAAGGGAAAGCCGCAAGCTGACAGTTCATTGCGCGACACCGAGAACGTACCGCTGAACGAGAGCGTCAGCGAGTATTTCGAGCGTGAGGTTCTGCCCCACGCGCCAGACGCCTGGATCGACCCCGAGAAGAGCAAGGTCGGCTATGAGATTCCGTTCAACCGGCACTTCTATGTGTTCGAACCGCCGCGCAGCCTGCATGCCATCGATGAGGAGTTGCAGGCAGTTTCGGCGAGCATCATGAAGATGCTGGGGGGGCTGGCCGAATGACTTTGCCGAGGTACGGGGAGTACAGGGCAAGTGGGGTAACTTGGCTGGGTAGCGTTCCGAGCCATTGGTCAGTCATGCCGATACGTTACGCCGCACGGCTTGAGTCAGGCCACACGCCAAGCCGAAGCAGACCCGATTGGTGGGAGAACTGCAATGTGCCGTGGTTCTCATTGGCAGACGTTTCACAGATCCGTCGCGACGGTGCAGACGTGATCTATGAGACCAAAGAAATGGTGAGCGAACTCGGCCTTCAGAACTCATCAGCGCGAAAACTCCCGGCGGGAACCGTGATGCTGTCGCGTACCGCCTCAGTTGGCTTCTCCGCCATCATGGGTGTTGAGATGGCCACGACGCAGGATTTCGCCAATTGGGTATGCGGCCCATCGCTGAGACCGCGCTTTCTGCTGCATGTGTTTCGAGCAATGCATGGCGAGTTCAGACGGCTCATGTTTGGATCAACTCACAGCACGATATATATGCCGGACATTTCGGCGCTGCGATTTGTCCTGCCATCTTTGAGCGAACAAGATGCAATCGTTGACTTCCTCGAACGCGAAACCGCCAAGATCGATGCGCTGATTGAACAGCAGGAAAAGCTCATCGCCTTGTTGGCCGAAAAGCGCCAGGCCACCATCTCCCATGCAGTGACTCGCGGCCTTGATCCCGACGCGCCGATGAAGGACTCCAGTGTGGCGTGGTCGGGAGACGTGCCGGAGCACTGGGACGTGACGCGCCTGAAGTTTGTGGCCACCGTGCAAACCGGCATTGCCAAAGGCAAGGACACAACTGGCAAGTCAACCACTGCCGTTCCATACCTTCGCGTCGCAAACGTCCAGGACGGTTTCCTGGCCCTCGATGACATTGCGACCATCGAGATTGAGGCGGAGCAGTTAGACCGTTATCGACTGACACCCGGCGATGTGCTGATGAACGAAGGTGGAGACTTCGACAAATTGGGACGTGGTGCCGTATGGCATGGCGAAATCTTGGATTGCATTCATCAGAATCACGTCTTCGCTGTCCGGCCGCATGGCGTTAGCGCAGCATGGCTAAGCCGCGTCACGAGTTCGGGCTATGCGCGGTTCTACTTCATGGGGAGATCAAAGCAGAGCACCAATCTGGCCTCGATTTCGTCGTCCAACATCATGGAGTTGCCTCTTGTACTGCCACCGCTAGAAGAGCAGCACCATGTCATGAAGCTGCTGGATGACGAATTGGCAAGACTTGACGCATTGAACTCTACAGCTGCGAAAGCCGTGCGCCTTCTTCAGGAACGCCGCTCCGCCCTGATCGCCGCCGCCGTCACCGGCCAGATCGACGTTCGCGCCGCCTGAAGCAATCGCTTGCCAAGCGCCGCGCTCTCAGCGATATTCGCAATTCGCGAATACCGAATATCACGCTGAGATGGACCTCAAACCCCAAGACCTGTTGGTGCTGCTGAAGGCCGCTGCGCACCCACCGCAACGCTGGACCTATGCCTCGCTGGGCGAGGCGCTGACGATGAGCCCCTCCGAGACGCACGCAAGCGTCAAACGGGCCGTCGCCTCCGGTTTGGCCGTGGCGCCCTCCCGCGGTGAATGGTCGCCCGTTCACGCCAACCTGCTGGAGTTCGCGCTGCACGGCGTGCGCTACGTCTGGCCGGCCATGCCCGGACCGATCAAGCGCGGCGTTCCGACGGCCTTCGGTGCCGAGCCGCTGGCGAGCCATTTGACGGCAGCTCCCGGCGAGGCGCCGGTCTGGGCACATCCGTCCGGCAGCGCCAAGGGACCGACGCTGTCGCCGATCTATCGGACGGCTCCGCAGGCCGCGCTGGCCGATCCGGCTCTGCATCGCCTCCTCGCACTGCTCGATGCCCTGCGAACAGGCCGGGCTCGCGAGCGCAGTCTGGCGTCGAAGCTCATGGAAGTCGAATTGACGCAGGCGTTTGCCGGAAAGGTGACAGCCCATGCGCCGCGATGACCCCAACCTGCCCTACCTGCGCAGCGTCGCCGAAGCGCTGGGCGAATTGCGCGAGCAGGTGGTTTTCGTCGGCGGCGCCGTGGCCGGCCTGTTGGTGACAGATCCGCTGGCCGACACAGTGCGCGCCACCCGCGATGTCGATGCCGTGGTGAACGCCAACCGGGCGATGTTCCATCGCATCGAGGAAGCCGTCGCGGCACGAGGATTCGCACGCGACGTCAGCAGCGATGTGATCTGCCGCTGGGTGCACAAGGAATCGGGTGTGCTGTTCGACCTGATGCCGGTGCAACCCGAGGTGCTGGGTTTCACCAATCGTTGGTATCCATTTGCCGTCGAAACCGCCGAGGTGGTGGACCTCGGCGCAGGCTGCTTGGTCCGATTGGTGAGCGCGGTGGCTTTCGTGGCAACCAAGCTGGAGGCCTTCGCCAGCCGCGGTGAAAGCGATTACATGACCAGCCACGACCTGGAAGACGTGCTGAACATCGTCGACGGGCGCCAGGAACTCGTCGCCGAACTAGCGGGCGCTCCCGTCGAATTGCGAAACGCCGTGGCGACGACCTTCACGCCGCTGCTGAAAAATGCTGGCTTCTTGAACGTGTTGCCGGGCTTGCTTGCCGAGCCCGAGCGTGCGGGGTTGGTGCTGGCTCGTCTGAAAGAAATGAGCCAGCAATGACCACGAATCTGCATCATGAACACCACTTCGAACGCGAGATCTGCGCCCACCTGTCGGCTCACGGCTGGTTTCATCACGAAAGCGATGCCGCACGCTTCGACAGGAACAATGGCCTGTTTCCGCCCGATCTGCTGGCTTGGGTAGAAGCCTCGCAGCCAGAGAGCTTCAAGCGCCTGATCAAGACCCACGGCCATTCCCTTCCAGCGTTGCTGGCCGAGCGGGTGCGCAAGAGCCTGAACGATCGAGGCACGCTGGACGTGCTCCGCCGCGGTGTGGAGATGCTGGGCCTGAGAGAGCCGCTGATGCTGGCGCAGTTCAAGCCTGCCTTGGCCATCAACCCCGCTATTCAGGCCGCCTACGAAGCGAACCGTCTACGCATAGTGCGCCAAGTCTGTCATTCGCCAAACCGGCCCAAGGATGAACTGGACCTTGTGCTGTTCCTCAACGGCATTCCCGTCGCGACGGCCGAGCTGAAGAGCGACTTCACGCAGAGCGTCGGCGATGCCGTGGACCAATATCGTGAAGACCGCCATCCGCAGCCCAAAGGCGGCGTGCTCGAGCCGCTGCTTTGCTTCCCCGGTGGGGCGCTGGTGCACTTCGCCGTCAGCCAGAGCGAGGTGATGATGACGACCCGCCTGGCGGGGCCGGCAACGCAGTTCCTGCCCTTCAACCGTGGCAACGAAGGCGCAGCCGGCAATGCGCCAAACCCTGAAGGCTTCGCCACAGCCTACCTGTGGGAAGAGGTTTGGGCACGCGAGAGCTGGCTGGAAATCCTGCATCGTTACCTCATCGCCAAGCGGGACGACAGGAAGTTGCCGAAGGACGTCATCTTCCCGCGTTACCACCAGTTGGACGTCACTCGCCGGCTGGTGGCCGATGTGCTGGCGAACGGACCCAGCCAGCGCTACCTCATCCAGCATTCCGCTGGATCCGGCAAGACCAATTCGATTGCATGGACGGCGCACTTCCTGGCAGACCTGCACGATGCGGAGCACCGCAAGATGTTCGACAGCGTGCTGGTCGTCAGCGATCGCAATGTGCTGGACGCGCAGTTACGGGAAGCCATCTTCGACTTTGAGCGCACGACCGGCGTGGTGGCCACCATCACCCACGAGCATGGCAGCAAGAGCGAGCAACTCGGCCAAGCGCTGAAGGATGGCAAAAAGATCATCGTCTGCACGATCCAGACCTTCCCCTTCGCCTTGAAGGCCGCGCAGGAATTGGCCTCCACAGAGGGCAAGCGCTTCGCCGTGATTGCTGACGAGGCACACAGCTCGCAGACTGGCGAGGCCGCGGCCAAACTGAAGCAACTGCTCTCCGCCGAGGAATGGGCGGAGTTGCAGGACGGCGGCGAGGTGGACACCGAAGCGCTGCTGGCCACGCAGATGGCTGCGCGCAGTGGTGAGGGCAGCAAAGGCCTCACCTACGTGGCCTTCACAGCAACGCCGAAGCAGAAGACGCTTGAACTGTTCGGCCATGCCGGCCCGGATGGCCTGCCCCAGCCCTTCCATGTCTATTCGATGCGTCAGGCCATCGAGGAAGGTTTCATCCTCGATGTGCTGAAGAACTACACCAGCTACAAACTGGCATTCAAGCTGGCCCACGACGGCAAGGAATATGACGATGCGCAGGTGGAGCGCAGCACCGCAATGAAGGGCATCATGCAGTGGGTCCGGCTGCACCCGTACAACATCGCGCAGAAGGTGCAGATCGTTGTCGAGCACTTCCGCGAAAACGTGCAGCCGCTGCTGGAAGGCAGGGCCAAGGCGATGGTGGTCGTTGGCAGCCGCAAGGAGGCGGTGCGCTGGCAGAAGGCCATCCGCGGCTACATCGAGCGCCAGCGCTATCCATTGGGTGTGATGGTGGCCTTCTCCGGCGAAGTCAATGATGCCGACAGTTTTGTGGGCCCAGTGACCGAAGCCAGCAGGGATTTGAACCCTGGCTTGAAAGGGCGCGACATCCGGGATGCCTTCGCCGAACCTGAGTACCACCTGCTGTTGGTGGCGAACAAGTTCCAGACCGGCTTTGACCAGCCGCTGCTGTGCGGCATGTACGTGGACAAGCGCCTCGGCGGAATCCAGGCGGTACAGACGCTCTCCCGACTGAACCGCGCTCATCCTGGCAAGGACACCACCTACATCCTCGACTTCATCAACGAGGCCGAAGGCATCTTGGCGGCTTTCAAGACCTACTATGAGACCGCCGAGTTAGAGGCAAGGACTGACCCTCACCTCGTCTACGACCTGCGCGCCAAGCTGGACGCCAGCGGCAACTACGACGAGTTCGAAGTCGACCGCGTTGCCAAGGTGGAAACAGATCCGTACGGCACGCAGAAGGCGCTGGACTCGGCGATAGCGCCCGTGGCCGACCGACTGCTGAGACGGTACAAGGCTGCGCGGCAGGACAAGCTGGCCGCCGATGAACGCGAGGACCTGAAAGCCGGCCAGGCGGCCAAGGACATGATGGATGCGCTGTTGCTGTTCAAAAACGATATGGGCGCCTACGTGCGCATCTACGCGTTCCTCAGCCAGATCTTCGACTACGGCAACACCGGCATCGAGAAGCGCTTTCTATTCTTCAAACGCCTCATCCCGCTACTGGATTTCGGCCGCGAGCGCGACACGGTCGACCTGAGCAAGGTGTTGCTGACCCATCACACACTGAAAAATCGCGGCCGCCAAGCGATGAGCCTCAAAGAGGATAGGGGCTACAAGCTGACGGCGATGGATGCCGTCGGCAGCGGCTCGGTACAGGAGAAGCAGGCGGCCTACCTCGTCGAGATCATCCAGAAGGTGAATGGACTTTTCGAAGGGGAACTGACCGACGACGATCAGCTCATCTATGTCAACGGCGTGCTGAAAGGCAAGCTGCTGGAAAACGACATGCTGATGCAGCAGGCGGCCAACAACAGCAAGGCGCAGTTCGACAACTCGCCCGACCTGAAAAACGCCTTGATGCACGCCATCATGGATTCGCACGATGCCTACCAGGCGATGAGCACACAGGCGCTGAACTCGGACCGGGTGAGGGAATCGCTGCTCGACATCCTGCTGGGGCCGGGGCAGTTGTACGAGGCGCTTCGTGCCCGTTCAATTGGTGCCGGCGCATAGGCGCACACGTAGCGAGCGCGTATGGATGACGACGAAACCTTCATCACCTACTCAGACGACCGCACGCCGCTGATGTCTGGATCCATCGGCATGAACGCCCGCACGTCCGCCCGCCCCGCTGCCCTGCTCGCCCTCATCGGCGGCAACGAGGACCGGCTGACGCCGGGCACGGTGCTGCGCGAACTGATCGCGACCTGTCATGAGACGCACGCGGCGCCCACGCCGCTGCAGGTCGTCGTCCTCAGCACCGCCAGCGGCGAACCTGATGTGCTCTGGTCCCAGTACGAACCGGCTTTCCGCTCGCTCGGCGCGGCACCGCGCTGGCTCGATCCGCGCGATCACGATGCGGCCACCGCCGACGACGCCCTCGATGCCGTGCGCTCGGCGGACCTGCTCTTCATGACCGGCGGCGATCAGGAGCGGCTCGTCGACGTGATCGTCGACACCCCGCTGCACGCGCTCATCCGCGAGCGCCATCGCGCCGGTGAGCTCGCCATCGCGGGTACGAGCGCCGGGGCCTCGGCGCTCGGCGCGCACATGCCGGTCGGCGATCTCGACGAGCAGTTCGCGGGACCGCCGCAGGCCTTGCATCGCGCGCTCGGGCTGATGCCGGCGCTCATCGTCGATCAGCACTTCGCGCAACGAAAGCGGCACGCGCGGCTGCTGCGCCTCGTGACGCTCGATCCGCGCCGGCTCGGTGTGGGCATCGATGAAGACACTGCCGTCCTCGTCCGCCCGGATGTCAGCCTGCGCGTCGTCGGCAGCGGCGCGGTGACCGTCATCGACGCCTCACGCGCCAGCGACCGACGCGAGCCCGCCGGGATCATCGCGCTGGAGAACCTCGGCTTCTCTCTGCTCGCATCGGGCACATCGCTGAGCTTCGACGACCCGACGGTGCCGGCTCATCTGCAGCGCCTGCTGCAGACGATCGCCGCATCGGCGTCGTTGCGCGACTGACGCACGGCGAGGCGCGCCGCATCGCCGCTCACGCGGCCACGTGCGCCGCGAATCCGGTGAGACCAGGCGCGACGTCCTCACCCAACTCGTGCCCGTCGGGATAGTCCCCGCCGTTCTGCGCGCGGAACGCCACAGGGGCTTCATCGAAGACATGGGCCAGGCGCTCGCGCCACGCGGCCGCAGCGGCCTCGACAGTCTCCGGCGTCATCCGGCCCGCACCATGCACCGCCTGCGTCTTCAGCACCGACATGCCGGGATAGAACAAGGTCCCGTGCGTGATCGGGAACAGCAGTTGATCGATCGGTCCGTTGATCCCGCGCGGTCCGTAGTCAGCCGACGGGCCTCCGGTCGTGACTGACACCATCGCGCGCCGGCCTTCGAAGCCCCCTTCGCCGTAACGCATGCGGTTGCCCTGGCCGTTGCGGCCGTAGGCGAGCCCGCGCGCCCAGACGCGATCGATCCAGCCTTTCATGATCGCGGGCATGCCGAACCACCACAGCGGGAACTGCAGGATCACCAGATCCGCCACGAGCAGCTTGCGCTGTTCCTCGACGACGTCGGCCGGCTGATGCCCCTGCTCGAACGCATGGCCGGACTCGCGCACGAAGTCCAGACGTCCGGAGTCGGTGCGAACCGGGAAGTCCTGCTCGTCGTAGACGGCCTTCCAGCCCATCGCATAGAGGTCGGACTGCAGCACCTCATGGCCGGCGGCGCGAAGCGTCTGCTCCGCGACATCCACCAGCGTGCGCGTCAGCGAGGTCGGCTCGGGTTGCGCATGGACGATCAGCACGGTCTTGCGATCGGGGAAATCGGTGTCAGGGGAACGGGTCATATGAGGCTCCGGGAAGTCGAAGTGGATCGGGAATGAAGGCAGTCTGACGATCCGCGATCCATCCGTGAAATCACAGCTTCTCTGCCCTACTATCGATCCCATGGATACCAGCCGTCTCGACCTGAACCTGCTCGTGACGCTCGAAGCGCTGCTGACCGAGCGCAACGTGACCCGCGCCGCCGCCCGCCTGAGCCTGAGCCAACCCGCCGTCAGCGCGCAGCTCGCGCGGCTGCGCGATGTCTTCGAGGATCCGCTGCTGCTCCCCGCGCAACGCGGCATGACGCCGACGGCCAAGGCCCTCTCGCTGCTGGAGCCGCTGCGCCAGGCGCTGGACCAGGTGCGCGGCGTGGCGAGTTCGCACCTGAACTTCGACCCGGCCACCGCCAACCTCACCGTGACGATCGCGGCCTCGGACTACCTGCAGACCAGCGTCCTGCAACCGCTGGTCCTGCGGCTGCGCCGCGAGGCGCCCGGCATCCGCATCGCCGTGCGCCACATGGATCCCGCCCAGCACGCCGCGCAGATGGCGCGCGGCGACGTCGACCTGGGCCTGATGCAGCCCATCGAGGCCGCGCCCAGCCTGCGCATGCGCGCGCTGTTCCACGAACGCTACGTGCTGATCGCGCGCCGCGGTCATCCGGCGCTGGACGAGAAGCTGAGCGGAAAGCTGAGCGGAAAACCGAACGGGAAACCGGGCGGCAAGTTGAGCGCCAAGGCCTTCGCGAAGTTGGAGCAGGTCATCGTCTCGCCCGCCGGCGGCGCGTTCTCGACGCCGGTCGACCAGGCGCTGGCCGGTCTGGGCCTGAAGCGTCAGGTCGTGCTCTCCGCGGCGTCCTTCCTCTTCGTGCCGGACATCGTCAGCCGCTCCGACCTCGTGGCCCTGGTGCCCGAGCGCCTCGTGAAGGGACGCTCCGCCGGCCTGCAAGTCCTGACCCCGCCGCTGCCGATCGACGGCTTCGACATCGCGATGGTCTGGCACGAACGCAACCAGGGCCACGCCGGCCAGCAGTGGCTGCGCGAGCAGGTCCTGGCGGTGGGCGGGGCGTGACGACGTCGTGAATCAACGACGCTCCGACGTCATCAGAACGTTCATACAACGTATGGCAAACAGCTTCTTAACCTGAAGCTGTCGGCAAGCTGTCCAACCCACTTCGATGAGTCATCGCTGCGCAGAAATGCGTACGACAGCGCAGAGCCACGCCGGAACCATGGGCACATCTCGATACCTCCCCGGTGTGCCATGACCCTCAACCGTTCGCTAGCCCGAGGCCTGTTCCTCGCCGCGGTCGCCCTGTTCTTCGGACTGGGCGCCTTGCGTTATCCCATCGGCCGCATGGACCATGCCGGCGCCGGCATGTTCCCGCTGATGATCAGCATCCTGCTGGGCCTGGTGGCGATCTCCACCATCGTGCGCGGCATCGTCGCCGGCGGCCCCGGCCTGGAGTTCAAGGTCAAGAACATCGGCCTGATCCTGGCCGCGCTGAGCGCGTTCTCGCTGACCTCGCGCTTCCTCAACATGTCCGCCGGCATCGTCGTGATGGTCTTCATCGCCACGGCCGCCGGCAGCAACTACTCCTGGAAACGCAACATCGTGATCTCGATCGGCCTGCTGGCGATCGCCTTCGCCTTCCAGAAGTTCCTCGGCCTCAACCTGCCGCTGCTGTAAGGCACCGACGACCATGGAAATCCTCCACAACCTCGCCTTCGGCTTCGAGCACGCGCTGACCTGGCAGAACCTCATGTTCTGCGCGATCGGCTGCGTGGTCGGCACCCTCGTGGGCCTGCTGCCGGGCCTGGGCCCGCTGGCCACGATCAGCGTGCTGCTGCCGCTGACCTATTCCATCCCCGTCAACGGCGCGCTGATCATGCTCGCCGGCATCTACTACGGCGCGCAGTACGGCGACAGCGTCAGCGCCATCACGATGAAGATCCCGCATGCGAGCTCCATCGTGGCCTGCATCGACGGGTACCAGATGACCTTGAAGGGGAAGACGGGCCTGGCCCTCTTCACCGCGGGCATCTCGAGCTTCATCGGCGGCACCGTCGCCATCGTCGTGCTGGCCTGCCTGGCGCCGACGCTGGGCGAAGTGGCCTTCCTGTTCGGCCCGGCCGACTACTGCTCCCTGATGCTGCTCGGCTTCCTCTGCGTGAGCTTCGTGACCACCGGCAGCCTGCTCAACGGTCTGGCCATGTGCCTGATCGGCGTGCTCTTCGGCCAGATCGGCACCGACGTCAACTCCGGCATGGAGCGCTACACCTTCGACATGCCCTTCCTCGCCGAAGGCGTGGGCCTGGTGAGCATCGCGCTGGGCTGCTTCGGCATCGCGGAGATCTCCAAGAACCTGGACGCCAAGAACGAGCGCACGCCCTTCAACGGCAAGATCCACCTGATGCCGACCTGGCCCGAGTTCAAGCGCATCATCCCGAGCGCGCTGCGCGGCAGCGTGATCGGCTCGGTGCTGGGCATCCTGCCCGGCGGCGGCCCGACGATCGCCCAGTTCGCGGCCTACGCCGTCGACAAGAAGGTCAGCAAGTACCGCCACGAGATCGGCGACGGCGCCATCGAAGGCGTGGCCGGCCAGGCCGCGGCCGACGAGGCCGCCGCCCGCACCAGCTTCATCCCGCTGATGTCCATCGGCATCCCGGAGAACCCGGTGATGGCGCTGATGATGGCCGCGTTCATCATCAAGGGCATCCAGCCGGGTCCCAACATGATCGCCGGACACCCGGACATCTTCTGGGGCCTGGTCGCCTCGATGTGGGTGGGCAACGTGTTCCTGGTCGTGCTGAACGTGCCGCTGGTGCGCTACTGGCTGTCGGTCTTCAAGATTCCGTACAACGTGCTGTTCCCGTCGATCCTGTTCTTCTGCTGCATCGGCACCTTCAGCGTCAACAACAACCTGGACGACATCTTCGTCACGGCGGTCTTCGGCCTGGCGGGCTACATCTTCATGCGCCTGGACATGGACCCCGCGCCGCTGATGCTGGGCTTCATCCTGGGCCCGATGCTGGAAGAGAACTTCCGCCGCGCGATGCTGATCAGCCGCGGCCACTTCGACGTCTTCGTGCAGCGTCCGATCAGCGCCACGCTGCTGGCCATCATCGCGTTCTTCATCGCATGGCAGTTCATCGCCTTCATCCTGGCCAACCGCAAGGGCGTCAAGTCCACCGGCGGCCATGACGACGACGACACCAAGGGCAAGGACGGCGGCGGGGTGACGCCGCAGGTGGCTTGATTCATCCCCATCGACGCGGCGTCTGACGCCGCCGTCGTGCGCATTCGGGCGCAATCAACCGCCTTGAGCCGCCGGTCCCACGACCGGCGGCTTTTTTACGTCCGCGGCGGACGGCGGAAGGCCGTCAGGGACACGGCATCCGCGTGTTCGTCCGGCGCGAGCGGGGGCTCCGCGTTGTTGCCCGCGTACTGGCGGGGCGGCCGCGCGCCGCTCGCCAACTCGTCCAGGGTCTGCAGTTCGATGCCGCGGGAGTTCAGCGGGTCGGTCCAGAACAGGTAACTCGGCGCCGTCAGGCTGCCCACGATCAGCTCGGTGAGCCAGTCCGCGGCCACCGGCGCGCTCGCGCCGAACGTGGGCCGGACCCAGCGGGTCAGCGTCGAGTCGGCGCCCAGCGTGTCGTAGAGCTGGTTGAAGCTGGACACGAAACTGCCCCGGGCCGCCATCGTGTCCCAGTGCCGCTGCGTGCGCATCGCCTCGGGCAGGCTACCCTGCCCCGTGTGCATGCGGACCTGCGTGCCGGTGCCGTGGCGGCAGGCGTGATGCAGCATCAGCAGGGTCCAGAGGTCGAGCGCCTCGCCGCCCCAGTTGGACAACCCGCGCAGCACGATGCCGCCGGGCAGCAGCGCGTGCGGTTGCCCGTGCGCGTCCAGGTCCACATCGGGCGCTGCGCTGAACACGCGGCTCACCGCCAACTGGTTGATCGCATAGCCCAGTCCCGCAAGCGCGAGCGAGCTTCGCGTCGGTCCGCTGTCGGGCTCGGTGAGCATTGGCCATCGGGCCTGGATGCTGTCGCGCATCAGCGGATAGAGCACCGTTTCCGCGAAACGTGTGCCCGCGTACAGCATGGAGCCGGTCGCCGCGCCGAGCGCGGCCGTGCCCATCGGCAGCGCGATCAGCACGGCCCGCGTGGCGCGGGAGTACGGCGTCGCCTCGCCGCGCGCCTCGTCGCGGATCAGCAGCACGACCTGACCCACCACCGGCACGGCGAGCGCGCCGCAGGACAGCCAGGTGCGCGCGGTCTCCGACACGCCTTCGGCCAGCGCGATGTCCAGCGCGCGGCCGACGGCCTGCCGCACCATCGTCGGCAGGGCGACCGAGGCGAAGCTCCGGACGCCGCAATGCGTCATGTTGACGGCCGCGCGGCCAATCGCGGCGATGAACGCGCGCAGGCGGCCGCTCGGGCAATCGCGATCGCGTTCCTCGTCGAGCGCCTGGGCCGCCGGCGCATGCAGCGCTCTTGGCAGGTCCCGCCACACACCGTCGCGGACGAACCGGTCCACGCCGTCGCCCGGCGTTCCTCGCACGACGCGCAGATCGACGCCCCGCACCAGTTGCCTGACCAGCACCACGGACTCCTCCGCGCCGCGCGGTCCGAGGGCGTCGAGCGCGCCGTCGATCAAGGGCGCTTCCGAGCTTGGAGAGCCCGGCGACATCGACACCTGCGGCGATGTCGGCGATGCGGGCGACGGAGGTGGACTGCGGGGCTGCCAGGGAGAGGACGCGGCGGCGCGCGGCGGCGGCAGGATGGGCCGGGTGTCATCGCCCCAGGAAGAGGTCGACGACACCGTGGAGGAGAACGATTCGGAGGGATGCATCGCCGTTCAGTCCGGCGGTCAGGAGACGGGTTCTTCCCTCCTTCGGGCGTGGTCGGGCGACCCGCCGCGGCGAGGCCTGGGGTCAGGCCGTGCCCAGCATCCCCTTCTGCTCGATGAACGCGACCACCTCGTCCAGCCCGTCCAGCGTCTTGAGATTGCTCATCACGAAGGGTCGCGTCGGCCGCATGCGCTGCGTGTCGGACCGCATGACGTCGAGGTTGGCGCCGACATGCGGCGCGAGGTCGGTCTTGTTGATCACGAACAGGTCGCTCTTCGTGATGCCGGGTCCGCCCTTGCGCGGGATCTTCTCGCCGGCGGCGACGTCGATGACGTAGATCGTCAGGTCGCTCAGCTCCGGGCTGAAGGTCGCGGCGAGGTTGTCCCCGCCGGACTCGATGAACACGACATCCGCCTCGGGGAACTGCGCCAGCATGCGGTCGATCGCCTCGAGGTTGATCGACGCGTCCTCGCGGATGGCGGTGTGCGGGCAGCCGCCGGTCTCCACGCCGAGGATGCGCTCGGCGGGCAGCGCGCCGCTGATCGTCAGCAGGCGCTGGTCTTCCTTCGTGTAGATGTCGTTGGTGATCGCGACCAGATCCCACTTCTCGCGCATCGCCTTGCAGAGCATCTCCAGCAGCGTCGTCTTGCCCGACCCCACCGGACCGCCGATGCCGACGCGCAACGGCGGCAGCCGCTTCGTGCGGCCGGGGATGTGATGGAGGGCGGAGACCGAGGCGGAAGAAGGGATGCTCATGATCGGAACAATCGGGAGTACTGGGTTTCGTGGCGCGCCGCGAGGACGGACAGCATCGGCGCGAACAGCTGCCGCCGCGCGGGCGGCGTGGCGATGGCCTCGGCCACCGCGGCGGGGATCTCGGACGCCAGGCGCGTCAGCACGCGCTGGCCGGCGGTCTGGCCCAGCGGCACGGCCTTGAGGGCGGCCTGGACCTGGTTCTCCGCCCAGCCGAAGGCTTGCGAGGACAGGGCCTGCTCGACGGGAACGGCGATCGTCGCCAGCGCGAGCGACATCACGAAGGCATAGGGCATGGGCTGGCCGTCGCCGCACGCGACGAGCAGCGCGAGCTGAGCGGCCGATGCCATCGGCTGGCCGCGCAGCCAGGCCAGCAGCGACTGCCCCATCTGCTCGCTCTGCAGGCGCGCCTCGGCGCCGTCGCGCGTCATGCGCAGCCAGCGGGCGATCTCGCGCAGCGCGGGCTCGTCGCCGGCCCGCCACGCGACGATGCCCTGCGCGATCGCCGCGAGGTCGGATCGCGCCAGCAGCCGCAACTGCTGGCTCAGCCACTGGCCGGCGCTGAGGTCGTCGTGCACGAGGCCGTGCTCGACCGCCGCCTCCAGCACTTCCGAATACGAGAACGCGCCGATCGGCAAGGCCGGCGACGCGAGCCACGTCAGCCGCAGCTGCGGCGGGACGGGGTCGATGATGGGATCAGTGGTCGTGTCCACAGCCCGGGCCGTGCACATGGGGCGTCGCCGCGGCCTGGATCGCGATGGTCTTCTTGGCGGCGGGCTTGTGACCGTGATCGTGCGCGTGATCGTGCGAGTGCCCGTGCGAATGCTCATGGCCGTGGTCATGCGCATGCGCGTGGCCATGACCGCCGGCCGCATAGGCGCCGGCTTCGGGCTCGAAGCTTTCCTCGACCGCGTTCACGATCAGGTGCATCGCGCGCAGCATGTCGGCGAGCACGTGATCGGGCTCGATCTTGAGGTGATCGGGCTTCAGCTCGATCTGCACATGGCGGTTGCCGAGGTGATACGCCGCGCGGACCAGGTCGAACGGCGAGCCATGCGCCGTGCACGCGGTGATGCGCAGCAGCGCCTGCGGTGCCGCGACGACGCGGACCAGCGAACCGTCCTCGGCCACCAGCACGTCGCCGCCGCGCACGACGGTGCCGCGCGGCAGGAAGACGCCGAGTTCGCGGCCCTGGCTGTCGGTAACCTGGAAGCGGCTTTTCTGGCGCGTGTCCCAATCGAGCGTCACGGAGGCGGCGCGCTTGAGCAGCACGGGCGCGAGGCCGGCGCCCTGCGCCAGCAGTTTGGAAACTTGGATCATTCAGAACAGGAAGTAGCGCTGCGCCATCGGAAGCACCGAGGCGGGCTCGCAGTGCAGCAGCAGGCCGTCGGCGCGCACCGCGTAGGTCTGGGGATCGACCTCCATCCGCGGGGCATAGTCATTGTGGACCATGTCCTTCTTGCCCACGCCGCGGATGCCCTTCACCGCGACCGCCGTCTTGGCCAAGCCGTAGCGCTCCGGCACGCCGGCCGCGAGCGCCGACTGCGACACGAAGCTCAGCGACGCCCGCGCCAGCGAGCCGCCGAAGCTGCCGAACATCGGCCGGTAGTGCACCGGCTGCGGCGTCGGGATCGACGCGTTGGGATCGCCCATCGCGGCCATCGCGATCACGCCGCCCTTGAGGATCAGCGACGGCTTCACGCCGAAGAAGGCCGGCTTCCAGATCACCAGGTCGGCCCACTTGCCGACCTCGATGCTGCCGACCTCGTGGCTCACGCCGTGCGCGATCGCCGGGTTGATCGCGAGCTTGGCGACATAGCGCTTCACGCGGCCGTTGTCGTGGCGATCGCTGTCGCCGGGCAGCTGGCCGCGCTGCTGCTTCATCTTGTGCGCGGTCTGCCAGCAGCGCAGCACCACCTCGCCCACGCGGCCCATCGCCTGCGAGTCCGAGCTGAACATGCTGATCGCGCCCAGGTCGTGCAGGATGTCCTCGGCGGCGATGGTCTCCTTGCGGATGCGGCTCTCGGCGAAGGCCAGGTCCTCGGCGATCGCCGGGTCCAGGTGGTGGCACACCATCAGCATGTCGACGTGCTCGTCGAGCGTGTTGATCGTGTAGGGGCGTGTCGGGTTGGTCGAGCTCGGCAGCACGTTGGCCTCGCCGACGACCTTCAGGATGTCCGGCGCGTGGCCGCCGCCCGCCCCCTCGGTGTGGAAGGTGTGGATGGTGCGGCCCTTGAAGGCGGCCACCGTGTCCTCGACGAAGCCGCTCTCGTTGAGCGTGTCGGTGTGGATCGCCACCTGCGTGTCGGTGACCTCGGCCACGTCCAGGCAGTTGGAGATCGCCGCGGGCGTCGTGCCCCAGTCCTCGTGCAGCTTCAGGCCGATCGCGCCGGCCTCGATCTGCTCGACCAGGCCCTCGGGCCGGCTCGCGTTGCCCTTGCCGAGGAAACCCAGGTTCATCGGGAACGCGTCGGCGGCCTGCAGCATGCGCTGGAGGTGCCACGGTCCCGGCGTGCAGGTGGTGGCGAAGGTGCCGGTCGCCGGCCCGGTGCCCCCGCCCAGCATCGTCGTCACGCCGCTGGCCAGCGCCTCCTCGATCTGCTGCGGGCAGATGAAGTGGATATGCGAATCGATCGCCCCCGCGGTGACGATCGCGCCCTCGCAGGCGATGACTTCGGTGCCCGGGCCGATGATGATGTCCACGCCCGGCTGCGTGTCCGGGTTGCCGGCCTTGCCGATCGCGACGATGCGGTGGTCCTTCAGGCCGATGTCGGCCTTGATGATGCCCCAGTGGTCGAGGATCAGCGCGTTGGTCATCACCGTGTCCACGGCGCCCTGGGCGCGCGTGCGCTGCGACTGCGCCATGCCGTCGCGGATCGTCTTGCCGCCGCCGAACTTCACTTCCTCGCCGTAACCGCCGGCGCGCAGGGTCAGGTCTTGTTCGACCTCGATGACCAGCGCCGTGTCGGCGAGCCGGACGCGGTCGCCGACGGTCGGGCCGAACATCTCGGCGTAGGCGCGTTTGCCGATGCGGGCCATCAGAGCGCTCCCTGGATCAGGCCGCGGAAGCCCCAGACCTCGCGGCTGCCGGCGTAGTCGACCAGCTCCACGGTGCGCTGCTGGCCGGGCTCGAAGCGCACGGCGGTCCCGGACGCGATGTTCAGTCGCATGCCGCGCGCGGCCTCGCGGTCGAAGACCAGCGCGCCGTTCGTTTCCGCGAAGTGATAGTGGGAGCCGACCTGGATAGGCCGGTCCGCGCCGTTGACCACGGTCAGCACGATCGTTCGCCGGCCCGGGTTGAGCGCGAGTTCGCCGTCGTCGACCAGCAGCTCGCCGGGCGTCATGCCGGACGTCATGCGACCACCATGCGGGCCAGCAGTCCCAGGCCGAGCAGCGCGATCGCGCCACCCGCGGCGCGCGACCAGACCGGCGCGAGCGAACGAAGCTTCAAGCCGAGGGCAAGACCGCCCGCGTGCAGCAGCGCGGTCGCGAGGACCATGCCGGCGAGCGCGGCACCGCCTTGCAACTCGGCGCCGTGCGCCAGGCCGTGGAAGACCGCGAACGCACCGACCAGCGCGGCCGACATCGTCGCGCCCAGGCGCCAGCGCGCGGCGGCGACCAGGCCCAGCACCAGCACCGACGCGGCGACCATCGGCTCAACACCTGGCACCCCCAGGCCTTCGTCGGCCAGCGCGAGGCCGAGCAGCGCGCCCGCCAGCAGCAGGCCGGCGAACGCGAACGGGGCCGCCAGCATGCGGCGGCCGGTCTGCGTGAGCGCGCTCCACAGACCCACGGCGAGCATCGCGGCGAGGTGGTCGAGGCCGGTGAACGGATGGGTGAAGCCCTCGCCGAAGGCGGCGCCGGCGCTCTGCGCGGCGTGGTCGTGCAGGCTGCCATCACCCGTGTGGGCGAAGACGAAGACGGGGAGCACGGCGGCGACGGTCAGGGCGAGCGCCTGGAGGGCGGTCACGGCGGCGTCGGTGAGGGACGCGGGAAGGAGTCGTGCGGTCATCGCTGTCCTCAAGGGGATCAATGGATCAAGGGATCGGCTGGTGGACGGTGACGAGCTTGGTGCCGTCGGGGAAGGTCGCCTCGACCTGGATGTCGGGGATCATTTCCGGCACGCCGTCCATGACGTCGTCGCGGGTGAGGAGCTCGCGGCCCTCTTTCATCATCTGGGCGACGGTCTTGCCGTCGCGGGCGCCTTCCATGACGGCGGCGCTGAGGAAGGCGACGGCTTCCGGGTAGTTGAGCTTCAGCCCTCGCGCCTTGCGCCGCTCGGCGAGCAGCGCGGCGGTGAAGATCAGCAGCTTGTCTTTTTCGCGGGGCGTCAATTCCATGGTCCCTCTGCTCTAGCAAGCCCCATGCCGGTGCGCGGGCACGCTTCATGCATTTCCTGGGTAGCCCGCCCATGGACGCTCCCCTCCCCACCCAAGACGCCCCGCAGCACATCATCAAGCTGCGGCGGGACTACAACGCCTGGGTGGCGAGGGAGACGCTGGAGGACTACGCGCTGCGCTACACGCCGCACCGTTTCCGGCGCTGGTCGACCTGGCGGGTGGCCAACACGGCCTTCGGCGCGGCGTCCTTCCTGATCCTGGAGGCCGTCGGCGCCACGCTGCTGCTGCATTACGGCTGGACCAACGCCGCGCTGGCGATCCTGGCCACCGGGCTGATCATCTTCCTGGCCGGCCTGCCCATCAGCGTCTACGCGGCCCGCCACGGCGTGGACATGGACCTGCTGACCCGGGGCGCGGGCTTCGGCTACATCGGCTCGACGCTGACCTCGCTGATCTACGCGAGCTTCACCTTCATCTTCTTCGCCCTTGAGGCGGCGGTGATGGCCTACGCGCTGGAGCTGGCCCTCGACATCCCACCCCAGTGGGGCTACCTGATCTGCGCGGTCGTGGTGATCCCGCTCGTGACACACGGCATCTCCGCGATCAGCCGGTTGCAGCTCTGGACCCAGCCGCTGTGGCTGGCGCTGCTGGTGCTGCCCTTCGCGTGGGTGGGGTGGCTTCATCCTGGTGCGTTCGAGGGCATCACGACCCAGGTTGGGTCGCAATCGGGCACGGCGGCTTTCGACGTGCACGCCTTCGGTGCGGCGCTGACCGTCGGTGTGGCGCTCATCACCCAGATGGGCGAGCAGGCCGACTACCTGCGCTTCATGCCGCGCCAGACGAAGGAGAACCGCCTGCGCTGGTGGGCCGCGGTGCTGGCCGGCGGACCGGGCTGGATCGTGCTGGGCGTGCTGAAGATGCTGGGCGGGGCGCTGCTGGCCTACCTCGCCGTCAGCCACGCCGTGCCCGCCGAGCGAGCGGTCGACCCCAACCAGATGTACCTCGCCGCCTACGAGTACGTGTTCCCGCAGTACGGCTGGGCGGTCGCGGTGACGGCGCTGTTCGTCGTCGTCTCCCAGCTCAAGATCAACGTCACCAACGCGTATGCGGGCTCGCTGGCGTGGAGCAACTTCTTCTCGCGCCTGACGCACAGCCATCCGGGCCGCGTGGTCTGGGTCGTGTTCAACACCCTCATCGCCTTCATGCTGATGTCGATGAACGTGTTCGAGGCGCTCGGGCATGTGCTCGGCCTCTACGCCAACATCGCCATCGCGTGGATCATGGCCGTCGTCGCGGACCTCGTGATCAACAAGCCGCTGGGACTCTCGCCGCCGGGCATCGAGTTCAAGCGCGCGCACCTGTACGACGTGAATCCCGTCGGCGTCGGCGCGATGGCGCTGGCCTCGGTGCTGTCGGTGGCGGCGCACCTCGGGATGATGGGCGACCTCGCGCAGGCCTGGTCGGCGGCGATCGCAATGGTGACGGCGCTGGTCACCGCGCCCCTGATCGCGTGGGCGACGAAGGGGCGCTACTACCTCGCGCGGCCGTTGGCCGAGATTCAGGCCGCCGGACTCCAGACGGAGTCGGCGGAAGGCGTGCGCCGCTGCGTGATCTGCGAGCGCGACTACGAAGGTCCGGACATGGCGCACTGCCCGGCCTACCGCGGTCCGATCTGCTCGCTGTGCTGCACGCTGGACGCGCGCTGCGGCGACCTCTGCAAGCCGCACGCGAGCCTGTCCGCGCAATGGACCGCCGCGCTGCGCCGCGTGCTGCCGCAGCGCAGCTGGCGCTACATCGACACCGGACTCGGCCACTACCTGCTGCTGATGCTCGTGCTCACGCCGCTGCTGGCGACGCTGTTCGGGCTGCTCTATCACCAGCAGCTGCAGCAGCTCCCGCTGATCGACGCCGCCGCGCAGGACGCGCTCCGCGCCAGCCTGAAGGCGGGGATGCTCAAGGCCTTCTTCGCGCTGCTGCTCGTGGCCGGCACCGTCGCGTGGTGGCTGGTGCTGGCGCACCAGAGCCGCGTGGTCGCCCAGGAAGAATCGATGCGGCAGACGCAGGCGCTGATGCGCGAGATCGCCTCCCACCGCCGCACCGACGAGGCGCTGCAGGGCGCGCGCCTGCAGGCCGAGCGCGCACAGGCCGCGGCGGAGGCCGCCAACCAGGCCAAGAGCCGCTACATCAGCACCATCAGCCACGAGCTGCGCACGCCGCTGAACAGCATCCTCGGCTACGCGCAGCTGATGGCGGCGGACGCCTCGCTGCCGCCACAACGGCGGCAGGCGGTGCAGGTCATCAAGCGCGGCGGCGAGCATCTGATGCAGCTGATCGACGGCACGCTGGACATCGCGCGCATCGAAGCCGGCCGGCTGAGCCTGGAGCCCGCGCCGGTGCGCTTCGACGAGCTGCTGCGCGAGCTGGCCGACATGTTCGAGCCGCAGGCCGCGGCGAAGGGCCTGAGCTTCCGCTTCGAGCCGCAAGGCACGCTGCCCGAGTGGGTGCGCGCGGACGAGCAGCGCCTCCGCCAGATCCTGATCAACCTGTTGGGCAACGCGATCAAGTTCACCACCGAGGGCGAGGTCACGCTGCGCGTGCGGCACGGCCGCGAGATGGCGACGCTGGAGATCGCCGACACCGGTCCGGGCATGGACGCGGCGGAACTGGCGCGCATCTTCGAGCCCTTCGCGCGCGGCACGAGCGGCGCCGGCGGCGCGCCGGGTGCGGGACTCGGATTGACGATCTCCAAGATGCTGACGGCGCTGATGGGCGGCGAGATGTCGGCGACCAGCGAGCCCGGACGCGGTTCGATCTTCCGCGTGCGGCTGTTCCTGCCCGAGCTGCACGGCCGCATCTGGGACACGCCGCGCATGCGTCGCGCGGCGAAGGAGCGCCTCGGGCTCGACGGCGTCTCGCCGCGGGTGCTGATCGTCGACAACGAGTCCGACGATCGCCAGCTGCTGATCGAGCTGCTGGAGCCGCTCGGCTTCACCGTGCGCGACGCGTCGAGCGGCCATGACGCGCTGGATCTCGTCGCGGCCGGCTGGGTGCCGGACGCGGTGCTGATGGACCTCGCGATGCCGGGCATCGACGGCTGGGAAACGATCCGGCGGCTGCGGCGCATGCTGGGCGAGCTCGGCGTGAACGCGCCGGCGGTGGCGGTGGTGTCGGCGAATGCGTTCGAGCGCGGCCAGGACAACGATGCCGGCATCGCCGCGCGCGACTTCATCCTGAAGCCGGTGCGGCACGAACTGCTGCTGGACTGGCTGACCGAGCAGCTGTCGCTGTCCTGGCGCGTCGGCCCCGAGCGCGCGTCTCCCGATCCACAGCCGGCTGCTGCGGCGGTCGAAACACCACCTGCCGATCGCCTCACCGGACTGCGCGAGGCACTGCAGCTCGGCTACTACCGCGGCGTGCTGCAGCAGCTCGACGCGATCGAGGCCGCCGACGCCGCGTGGCGTCCCTTCTGTGAAGCGCAGCGCGCGTTGGCGCGGCAATTCCAGTTCGAAGCGATGCTGCGCGCCCTCGCGCGCAGCGAGAACCCCGCGTGATCATGAACTCTCCGCTTCCTTCCGCCGTGGCCGCGCTGCTGGACCAGCAGCAAGGCGATCGCGTCCTCATGGTGGACGACGTGCCGGACAACCTGTCGCTGCTGCATGACGCGCTCGACGAGCACGGCTACATCGTGCTGGCGGCCACCAGCGGCGAGGCCGCGCTCGCCTGCGTGCAGCAGGGTCGGCCCGACATCGTGCTGCTAGACGCGATGATGCCGGGCATGGACGGCTTCGAGGTCGCGCGCCGGCTGAAGGCCGATCCTTCGACGGCCCACATCCCGATCATCTTCATGACGGGGCTGACGGAGACGGAGCACCTGGTCGCCGCGCTGCAGGCCGGCGGCGTCGACTACGTGACCAAGCCGCTCGATCCGCGCGCGGTGCTGGCGCGCATGCAGGTCCACCTTCAGGGCGCGCGGCAGGCGCGGCAGACGCGCCAGGCGCTGGACGCCTTCGGCTACGCGAGCATCGCGGTGCGCGCGTCTTCGGGCCGCTTGCTCTGGCAGACGCCGCTGGCGCGCGAGCTGCTGCAGCTCTACTACGGCACGATCGCGCCGCAGACGCCGGCGCCGGTGCTGGCGTGGCTGCGCAAGACGCTCGACGACATGGCGAGCCACGCGCCCGCGGACGGCATGCCGCCGCAGGAGCCGGCCCGGCTGTGCGCCGAGCTCGGCGCGCGGCGGCTGAGCTTCCGGCTGCACCACTGCATCGGCGGCGAGGACACGCCCGGCGTGGCCGGCGTGGGTGCGGCGGCCGGCGGCGACTGGCTGATCGTGATGCGCGAGGTCTCGGACGTCGCGGTGATCCGCTCGCTGGGGCTGGCCTTCAGCCTGACGGCGCGGGAGGCGGAGGTGCTCTACTGGGTGGTGAAGGGCAAGATCAACCGCGACATCGGCGAGATCCTCGGTGCCAGCCCCGCGACGGTGAAGAAGCACCTGGAGCGCATCCACGCCAAGCTGGGCGTGGAGACCCGCACGGCGGCGGCGTCGATGGCGCTCACGCGGGTGCGGGAGATGCATCCGCAGTGGGAGGTCTGAGGATCGCTGGCGCGATCGGATGCAAGGCTGGCGCGATCGGATTGGCGCGCGGGTCGCCGCTCCGGAACCATGAGGGCACCTCAACCTCCGGCCCCTCCACATGCGTCCCCAACAGCAACCCGTCGCCCTCGTCACCGGCGCGTCCTCCGGCATGGGCAAGGACTTCGCCCTGCGGCTGATCGCCGAGGGCTACCTCGTCTACGCCGCCGCGCGCCGCTTCGACCGGATGGAAGACATCCGCGCGGCCGGCGGCAGGATCCTGGCGATGGACGTGACCGACGAGGTCTCCATGTCCTCCGTGGTCGGCCGGATCGTCGACGAGCAGGGACGCATCGACGTCCTCATCAACAACGCCGGCTACGGCCAGTACGGCGCGCTGGAGGACGTGCCCCTCGATGAAGGCCGCCGGCAGATGGAGACCAACCTGTTCGGCGCGGCGCGGCTGATCCAGCTCTGCCTGCCGCACATGCGGGCGCAAGGTCGCGGGAGGATCATCAACATCTCGTCGATCGGCGGCAAGCTCGCCTCGCCGATGGGCGGGTGGTACCACGCCTCGAAGTTCGCGCTGGAGGGCTACTCGGACGCGCTGCGCAACGAGGTGGCACAGTTCGGCATCGACGTGGTCGTCATCGAGCCCGGTGGCGTCGCGTCGGAATGGGCCGGCATCGCCTCGGAGGCGGCGCTGCGCTACTCCGGCAAGGGCGCGTACGCCGCGCTCGCCAACAAGTTCAACGACCTGCAGCAGCAGATCACCAGCAACCCGGGACCGGCCGTGATCAGCGATCTCGTCGTCAAGGCGCTCAAGGCCAGACGCCCCAAGGCGCGATACCACGGGGGTTTCCTCGCGAGCCCGATGCTGTTCCTGAAGTACGTCCTGTCCGACCGGCTCTTCGACCGCATGATCAGGATGGCGATGCGATGAGGGCGACCCATATCCCGATGGTGGCATCCGTGTCGGCGCGACTGGCCGCGCTCGGCCTCGATGTCGACGTCGTCGCCGCCCGGGCGGGGATTCCGGCGGGATTCACGCGTCGACCGGGGACCGGTCTCGACACGCGGCAGTTCTTCGCCTTCTGGCGCGCGGTCGCGGAGCTCTCGGGCGATCCCTTGATCGGATTGAAGATCGGCGGCGAGGTCGGTCCGTCGCAACTGGAGGCCGTCTCGGTGGCCGCGCTGCATTCGGCGACCTTCGGCGACGCGCTGGCCCGCCTGGCGCGCTACAAGGGCCTGTGCTGTCCCGAGGAAGTGCGCGTCGAGCGCTCCAGCGCGGGTGGCAGCGGCAAAGGCGAGAGCGCTGGTGAACGCGACCTGGCCCGCCTGAGCTTCCATTGGATCCTGGCCAAGGAGTCCTGCCCGACCATCATCAGCGACGCGGCCTTCGCGTCGGCGCACGCGCTGGCACGCGTGGGCACCGGTCGCACCGTCGTGCCCCACCGGCTGGAGTTGATGCGAATGCCGTCGGACACCGCGCCCTACGCGTCGTACTTCGGCTGTGAGGTCCGCACCGGATGCGTCGGCGATGCGCTGGTCTACGACGCCGAGGCGCTGGACCTCCCTTTCGTGACGCGCAACGAGGACCTGCTCGCGGTGCTCGTGCCGGCGCTCGATGCGCAGCTGGACGCGATGGGCGAGGTGGACATCGAGACGCAGGCGCGCTCGGTCCTGATGAAGATGATGCGCGGCGACCGTCCGACCATCGACACGCTGGCCCGCGCGCTCAACATGAGCGCACGGTCGCTGCAGCGCAGACTCGGCGAGGCGGGGACCAGCTATCAAGGCGTGCTCGATCACGTCCGTCTGGAGACGGCGAGGCGCCTGCTCGCGGACACCGCGTTCTCACCGGGCGAGATCGCGTTCTTCCTCGGATTCGAAGAGGCCAATTCGTTCCAGCGGGCGTTCCGGCGGTGGGAGGGAAGGACGCCGGCGCAGTGGCGGGAGCAGCAGGGATCCGAGGAGCTGCGCAGCTGAGCAAGCCGTAACACCCCCTGAATCTCACACTCGGCGGTTCGCTTTCTCGCGTTGATCCTGCATTAGGCGGACACCGTCAAGCTGGAGCGCACAAGCGGGCACGATTGCCTGCAACAAGTCCGCATCGATCGCATCGAGCACGTCGATATGCAACTCACGCCACGCGCGACGGCCGGGCGCGCTTCGAGCCAGACGAAGAATCTGCTGGACCTTCACCCCGACCCGGGCCTGAAACTCGCCCTTGCCAAAGGCATGCAGCAACAGGGCTGCCTTCGCGACATCAATGGCCCACCGCGCTTGCGTCAGCACATGTGGTCCCTTCCTGTCGATGTCCGAAAAGCCGACCGCATTCTGAAGGCGTGACTCGAGCAGATCGAAAGGGTCCATCACCCGAATGCTGAAGCCCTCTTGCAGTTGCACGGGCATCGAATTCGCGATCACACGCCGTGTGAACTCCATCGTCTTCTTCGGTGTGCTGACCGTGTACAGCTGGTGCAGAACATCGATGTTGCCGAACTTTCCCGCAGCGCCGGACATTCGAATCTGAGCCACGAGCGCCGAACGCGCAGTCGACGGCGTTTTCAGCAGTCGAGCGTTCAGCCCATGGGCGAGCTCGGCGGCCTGCTGGATGTTTCCGATGAAGTCGGCGTCGTTGGTGACGACCGAACCCTTCGACGAAATCCCGAATCGCTTCATCCAGAAGTTCAGGGCCTGCCCACCGACCAGGATCAATCCATCGCCCGCGATCGAGAGGATTCGATCGATGGCTGCATCGGTCAGAGGAACTTCATCGGCTGGAAGCTTGGGCGACGTGGTCATGCTCAATACGGAGAGTTGGGAATCTCGGCCTGCTTGATGCGTTTGGAGGAGAACCAGCCCATTGCCATTGCCGACACCTTGCCCGAGTCGACGTTCGCAATGTCCTTCGCCTGCTTGGCGCGCTTGTGCGCCCAGAGTTCCTCCTCACTGACGACCTCAACGCTCAAGGCGCGTTTTGTTCTGGACGATTTCGTGGTCGCGGCGACTGCGCCTCGCAGTACGGCGAGCATCTCGCCGGTCGACAGGCCGGCTTCTTCCAGCGCCTTTCCCAGCCTGGCCCAGTGCTCCACCTGTTGCGCGGCCGATCGCATCATGTCCGTTCCCTGCTCCTGGGCCGACTGAAAAAGTTCAGCGCTGACGCGGACCGAATTCGATGACATGAGAACTCCTGTGGCAATTTGCCTCAGCCTAGCACTACACGTCTGTTCTTCCCAGTCCCGATGTCGCGCGGGCGCCAAAGCCCCTAGCCGAACATTGACAATTTCTCGCAACTCATAATGTTGCATGAAATCCAACAGCCAGCTGTCCGACGTCCTCCACGTGCTGCTGCACATGGCCGAGAGCGAAGGACCGTCCACCTCTGAATCGCTCGCCGCTGCGATGCAGACCAACCCCGTGGTGCTGCGCCGCCTGATGGGCGGCCTGCGCGAGGCGGGCTTCGTCGCGTCCGCGAAGGGCCACGGCGGCGGCTGGGTGCTGTCGTGCCCGCTCGACCGCATCACCCTGCGCGACGTGCATGAGGCGCTCGGCGGGGCATCGCTGGTGTCCCTCGGTTTCCGCGAGGAGCACCCGGAGTGCCTCGTCGCCCGAGCCGTCAACGACGCGATCGGCAACGCCGTGCAGGAAGCCGAAGCGCTCCTGCTGAAGCGGCTCGGTTCAGTCACGCTGGCCACGCTGTCCCGCGACTTCCACAAGCGCATGGTCGAACTCGGCCACGCGCCTCATCGCCTCGAGGAGCATCACCATGAAGATTGATTTCGCCGTCATCGGCGGCAGCTACGCCGGCATGGCCGCCGCCCTTCAGCTGGCACGGGCTCGTCGCCAGGTGCTCGTGGTCGATGCAGGGCGCCGTCGCAACCAATGTGTCGACGATCACGACGGCGAGGCTCATGGCTTCCTGACGCAGGACGGCCGCGCGCCCGCGGCGATCGCCGAGGAAGCGCGCCGTCAGTTGCGGCTCTATCCGACCGTGCAGTGGATGGCCGGACTGGCCGACGACGGCCGCGTGGCGCCGGACGGTCGGCTCGAATTCCGCGTCGGCGACGTCGCGGTCAGCGCCGGGCGGTTGATCCTCGCCACCGGCGTTCGCGATGAACTTCCGCCCGTGCCAGGTCTTGCGGAGCGCTGGGGACGCAGCGTCTTCCATTGCCCGTACTGCCACGGCTACGAGCTGGACCAGGGCCGCATCGGCATCGTCGCCGCGTCACCGCTGGCGCAGCATCACGCGATGATGCTGCCGGACTGGGGCGTGCCGACGCTGTTCCTGAACGGCGCCTACGATCCCAGCGCCGACGACCTCGATGAGTTCGCCCGCCGCGGCACGCGCGTGGAGCCCACGCCGATCGCACGCATCGACGGTTTCGCCGACGTCGTGCTGCAGGACGGCCGGACGCTGACGATGGACGGCCTCTTCACCCAGCCGCGCACGACGCCGTCGAGCACGATCGCCGAGCAGTTCGGCTGCGCGATGGAAGACGGTCCGATGGGCCCCTTCATCAAGGTCGGCGCCATGCAGGACACCAACGTGCCCAACGTCTTCGCCTGCGGTGATGCGGCCCGCGCGGCCGGCAGCGTCACGCTCGCCGTGTCCGACGGCGCGATGGCCGGCTTCGGCGCACATCGGTCGACGATGTTCTGAAACGACGAAGGCCCCTCGCGGGGCCCTCGTCATCGGGTCGCGATGCCCACCGGCCCTACGGACCGGAACATCGCGTCACGCTCAGCGCGTTCTCAGCGCACGCTCAAGGCAACCGGATCCGATCGCCTTCCCGCGCTTCCCGCGTCTGCTCCCGGCCGCGGCCTACCGTGTAGGTCACGCGCAGCGTCTTCTGCTCGCCGTAGGCCGGATCGCGACCCGCCAGGTCGTTGTCGACACGGATGTCGAGCACGCCGCCCCGGCTGGCATTGCGGATCCGGTCCGTCACGTCGACGGTGCGCACGCCGTTGCCGTAGAAGGCGCGCACGATATTCAAGCGCTGGTCCTGGACCGGACCTTGTCCACCCGGGTTGTAGCCGCCCGGATTGGCGTTGCCCGGACGACCGTCCCAGCCGCCGTTCCAACCGCCCTGCCCCCAGTCGCCCCGGCCCCAGCCGGTGAACTGGCCGCCGTCGATCCACGAACCTTCGCGGTAGTCGAAAGTCTTCACCTGGCCGCTGCGGTCGCGGGCATAGATGCGCAGCGTCTTCGTGCGGCCCACCGCCGGGTCGTCGTGGAACAGGTCGTTGGTGACCCGCACCTTCGCGTCGCGACGCGCCAGCTCGCGCAGGCGGCCGGTCACGTCGATGCTGCCTTCCGCGGCGCCGTAGCGCGCGCCCAGGATGGCGTAGGCGCCGTCATCGCGGCCACCGCCGCCGCCTTCCCAGTTGCCGTTGCCGCCGCCCTGGCCCCATTCGCCGCCGCGCCAGCCGGTGAAGTCGTTGCCGTCGATGACGCTGCCCTCGCGGAACTCGAAGGTCCGGTTCTCGCCGCCGCGGTTGCGCGCGTAGATGCGCAGCATCTTCGTCTGGCCGTAGGCCGGATCGTTGCCGAACAGCTCGTTGGTCACCCGCACACGGTCGTCGCGCCGCGCCAGATCGCGCAGCTGGCCGGTCACGTCCATGTTGCGCTGCGCCGTGCCGTAGCGCGCGTTCAGGATCTGCCACTGGCCGTCGTCGCGCGCGGCCCAGGCCGAGGTGCCCGTCAGCATCGCCACCAGCAGCATCAGCGCCGCCAGCACCGCCTTGCCCATCTGCGCGATCGCGCGCCCCGGCCGTCCGGCCGTCGTCATCATCGTCATTGAAGTCATCGTCATCGCGGTACCTCCTGGTTCTTTCCTGTTGTTCGGAGTTCTTCTCAAGCCTTCATCCCCTTCGAGGCCAACACCTCGCCCGGGGAAGGGCCCGCATGTTGCATCAACGACGTGACACGCCCGGCGGTGCACGCACACTTCTTCGAGGTGTTACGAGCGGTCACCATCGCCGAAAGTCGAATCGAAGCGCAGGTCAGAACCGCGAGTCGAAGCCGGAGTCGAACTTCGAGTCGACCCTCGAATCCTGACTGTCGACCACCGGCGCGTACATGACATCCGAGCGCAGCACGTACTTCGTGCCCGAGGTGACGGGCGAGCCTTCATGCCAGGTGTCGTGGACGAAGACCAGCGCGCCGCCGGTCCGGGGCCGGACGGAGAAGTCGCGGAAGCCGGTCTCGCCGCCTTCGAAACCTTCGTTCAGATAGACCAGGAAGCTCAGCCGGCTGACGAGCCCGTCTTCGCGCCACGGCCCGTCCTTGTGCATCCGGAAGCGCTGGCCCTGCGAGTACTTGTAGAAGCGCAGCTCCCGCGGCAGGCCCACCGCGCGCGAGCCGTCGATCTCGGGCAGCGGCAGCTGCCGCAACCGCCCCCACAGCCGTTCGACCCAGGCGGCGCTGGCCGCCGTCGTCCGCTCGTTGTTGCGGATGTGGGCCAGCAACTGCTGTCCCGCCTCCAGCCGGACCGTCGCGGCGTCGAAACCGCTCTGCTCCGCCAGGGCGATCACCTCGGTGCATTCCTCGGGGGAGAGGAAACCCGGCACGGTGAACACGCGATCGTTGTGGGTCTGGATCTGCATGGCCCATTCTCACCCGATGTACGCCATGTGCCGTATATGCCCCGCGTCCCCTCCTTCCTAGCATCCGGTCACTTCCTGAAGTCCTGCGAAGTCCGTCGAAGTCTTCCTTCATCCACCGGAGCTCCCCATGTCGTCGCACCCGCCAAAAACCGCTCGCACACCTCGCCCGCAGCCCCAGCAGCGCCGCTTCGCCCTCAAGACCCTGGCCGTCGCCGGCGCGCTGACCGGCCTGAACCTCGCCGCCCTGCCCGCCTTCGCCGCCGACACCATCAAGGTCGGGGTGCTGCACAGCCTGTCGGGCACGATGGCGATCTCGGAGACGGTGCTCAAGGACACCGTCCTGATGGCCATCGACGAGATCAACGCCAAGGGCGGCGTGCTGGGCAAGAAGCTGGAGCCGGTGATCGTCGACCCGGCCTCCAACTGGCCGCTGTTCGCCGAGAAGACCCGCCAGCTGCTGACCCAGGACAAGGTCGCGGTGATCTTCGGCTGCTGGACCTCGGTGTCGCGCAAGTCGGTGCTGCCGGTGGTCGAGGAACTCAACGGCCTGCTCTTCTATCCCGTGCAGTACGAGGGCGAGGAACTCAGCAAGAACGTCTTCTACACCGGCGCCGCGCCCAACCAGCAGGCGATCCCCGCGGTCGACTACCTGATGAGCAAGGACGGCGGCGGCGCCAAGCGCTGGGTGCTGCTGGGCACCGACTACGTCTACCCCCGCACCACCAACAAGATCCTGCGCGCCTACCTGAAGAGCAAGGGCGTGAAGGACAGCGACATCGACGAGAAGTACACCCCGTTCGGCCACAGCGACTACCAGACCATCGTCGCGGACATCAAGAAGTTCTCGGCCGGCGGCAAGACCGCGGTGGTGTCGACGATCAACGGCGACTCCAACGTGCCGTTCTACAAGGAGCTGGGCAACGCCGGGCTGAAGGCCAAGGACGTGCCGGTGGTGGCGTTCTCCGTCGGCGAGGAAGAGCTGCGCGGCGTCGATACGAAGCCGCTGGTCGGACACCTGGCGGCGTGGAACTACTTCATGTCGATCAAGAACCCGACCAACGACGCGTTCATCAAGAAGTGGTCGACGTATGCGAAGGCCAAGAACCTGCCCGGCCACAAGGACAAGCCGCTGACCAACGATCCGATGGAGGCCACCTACATCGGCATCAACATGTGGAAGCAGGCGGTGGAGAAGGCCAAGTCGACCGACACCGACAAGGTGATCGCCGCGATGGCCGGCCAGACCTTCAGCGCGCCGTCGGGCATCACGTCCAAGATGGACGAGAAGAACCATCACCTGCACAAGTCGGTGTTCATCGGCGAGATCCGCGCGGACGGGCAGTTCAACGTGGTGTGGAAGACGCCCGCGCCGGTGAAGGCCAAGCCGTGGAGCCCGTACATCGCCGGGAACGAAGGCAAGCCTGACGAGCCGGCGAAGAAGTGATGCGACGCGCCCTGCTCCTCGGAATCCTGCTGGCGATCGGCAGCCTCGCGTCGACAGCGCAGGCGCTGACGCAGCCGCAGGCGCTGTCCGTGGCGCAGGGCGAGACCGACGACCGCATCGCTGCGCTCGGCAGGCTCGTCGCGGCACCGGACGCGCGCACGGCCGTGCTGCTGCAGGCGCTGTCCGACGAACGCGTGAAGCTCGGTCCGGATCAGCGCGTGCTGATCACGACCGACGCCGGCGTCGTCGACGCCGCGACCGGCGCCGCAGTCACGCTGACGACGGACGCCCAGTCCTCGCTCGAGGACGTGATGCTCAACAACCGGCTGCGCGGCGAACTCGACGGCGCGCTCGCCGCGCTCCATCTGTCGAGCGCGGACAAGGCCGAACGCCTGGCCGCCGCGAAGGCGCTGATGGAAGCCGGCGGCGACGACGCGCGTGTCGCGCTGCTGGACACCGCCATCGCCAAGGAGCAGGACGCCGCCGTCCTCGACGCCCTGAAGCTCGCCCGCGCCGCCGCGCTCGCCGCAAGTCCTGACCCCGTCAAGCGGCTCGCCGCCGCGAAGCTGCTCGGCGAATCGCACAGCCCCGAGACGCGGCTGCTGCTCAACCAGCGTCTGTCCGACGAACAGGACCCCGAGGTCAAACGCGCGCTGCAGCGCTCGCTGCGCGCCGTCGAGGACACCCTCGCCTGGGGCGAACGCCTGGGCGCGCTGTTCACCGGCATCAGCCTGGCCAGCATCCTGCTGCTGGTCGCCCTGGGCCTGGCCATCACCTACGGTCTGATGGGCGTCATCAACATGGCGCACGGCGAGCTGATGATGATCGGCGCCTACGCGACCTACCTTGTCCAGGTCGCTTTCCGCCAGTGGCTGCCGGGCTGGTTCGACGCCTATCTCATCGTCGCCATGCCCGCCGCCTTCCTCGCCTCCGCGCTGGTCGGCGCGGCGCTGGAGCGCACCGTCATCCGCTGGCTCTATGGCCGGCCGCTGGAGACGCTGCTCGCCACCTGGGGCCTGAGCCTGGTGCTCATGCAGGCGGTGCGCTCGCTCTTCGGCGCGCAGAACGTCGCGGTGGAAAGCCCGTCGTGGATGGGCGGCTCGATCGCTCTCCTGCCCAGTGTCATGCCTGGCCTCGCGCTGCCGGCGAACCGGCTCGTGATCATCGTCTTCTCGCTCGTCGTGCTCGGCGGCATGTCGCTGCTCATCGCGCGCACGCGGCTCGGCCTGTTCGTCCGCGCCGTCACGCAGAACCGCCCCATCGCCTCCTGCATGGGCGTGCCGACCGCGCGCGTGGACACCTATGCCTTCGCGCTCGGCTCCGGACTCGCGGGCCTCGCCGGCTGCGCGCTCAGCCAGGTCGGCAACGTCGGCCCGGACCTCGGCCAGAGCTACATCGTCGACGCCTTCATGGTCGTCGTGCTGGGCGGCGTCGGCCAGCTCGCCGGCACGGTGCTGGCGGCGCTCGGGCTGGGCCTGGCCAACAAGGCGCTCGAAGGCGTCGTCGGCGCGGTGCTGGCCAAGATCGCCGTGCTGCTCTTCATCATCGTCTTCATCCAGAAGCGGCCGCAGGGCCTGTTCGCGGTCAAGGGCCGCGCGCAGGAGTCCTGAATGCGCAGGGATCCCCTCATGACCGCGACGTCTCCCCTCCCAGCGCCCACCGGCGCAACACCTGGCACCTCCGCCGCTCCGGTTGCGGTCCTGCTGCTGCCGCAGCGCCCCGCCCTGCTGAGTCGCTCCGGCTGGGTCGCCGTGCTGGCCGCGTTGACCGTCGCCTGCGTGCTACTGCCCTCGCTGAACCTGCTGGTGCCGGCCGGTCATGCGCTGCACGTCGACGGCTACTGGATCAGCCTGCTGGGCAAGTTCTGCTGCTACGCGATGTGCGCGCTGGCGATGGACCTGATCTGGGGTTTCGCGGGCATCCTGTCGCTGGGCCACGGCCTGTACTTCGCGCTCGGCGGCTACGCGATGGGCATGTACCTCATGCGCCAGATCGGCACCGACGGCCAGTACCGCAGCACGCTGCCGGACTTCATGGTCTTCCTCGACTGGAAGGAACTGCCCTGGCACTGGAGCCTGAGCGACAGCTTCCTCGCGACGATGCTCCTCGTGCTGCTGGTCCCCGGCGGCATCGCGTTCCTCTTCGGCTTCTTCGCCTTCCGTTCGCGGATCAAGGGCGTGTACTTCTCCATCATCACGCAGGCGATGACCTACGCCGCGATGCTGTTCTTCTTCCGCAACGAGAGCGGCTTCGGCGGCAACAACGGCTTCACCGATTTCAAGCGGCTGCTGGGGCTGTCGGTCACGACGCCCGGCATGCGCATGACGCTGTTCGTGCTGAGCGCGGTGGCGCTGGCCGGCTGCTACCTCGGCCTGCGCTGGCTGACCCGCGCGAAGTTCGGCCGCGTGCTCAGCGCCGTGCGCGACGCGGAGTCGCGGCTGATGTTCTGCGGCTATTCGCCGCTGCCCTACAAGCTGGCCGCGTGGGTGCTGTCGGCGCTGATCTGCGGTCTGGCCGGCGCGCTGTACGTGCCGCAGGTCGGCATCATCAACCCGGGCGAGATGAGCGTCGCCAACTCGATCGAGATCGCCATCTGGGCGGCGGTCGGCGGGCGCGGCACCCTCATCGGTCCGATCGTCGGCGCCTTCGCGGTCAACGGCGCGAAGAGCTGGCTGACGCAGTTCGCGCCGGAGTACTGGCTGTACCTGCTGGGCGCGCTGTTCGTCGCGGTCACGCTGTTCATGCCGGACGGCATCGCGGGGCTGGTCAGGCGCAAGCTCGGCGGCAGGTCCGGCAAGAGGATCGGCGCAGGCGTTGACAGCAAGAACGCGGAGAACAAGGCATGAGTCCCGACCTGCTCGAACAAGGCGAGGAGCGGCTGCGCGCCGCCAGCGGTCCCGGCTACGGCCGCGTCGTGCTGCCGGGCCAGCTGGACCTGGCGCACGGCCGCATCCTGTACCTGGAGGACGTGTTCGTCAGCTTCGACGGCTTCCGCGCGATCAACGGCCTGTCCATCGACATCGCGCCCGGCGAGCTGCGCTGCATCATCGGCCCGAACGGCGCGGGCAAGACCACGATGATGGACATCATCACCGGCAAGACCCGGCCCGACACCGGCACGGTGTTCTTCGGCGGCACCATCAACCTGCTGCGCCACAGCGAGGCGGAGATCGCGCAGCTCGGCATCGGCCGCAAGTTCCAGCGCCCGACGGTGTTCGAGGCGCTCACCGTGTACGAGAACCTCGAGCTCGCGCTGCAGGGCTCGCGCGCGCTGCGCGCGTCGCTGTGGGGCGTGCTGAGCGGCGCGCAGAAGGACCGGCTGGCGGAGGTGCTGACGCTGATCCGGCTGCAGGACCAGATGAAGCGCGCGGCCGGGCTGCTGAGCCACGGGCAGAAGCAGTGGCTGGAGATCGGCATGCTGCTGGTGCAGGACCCGAAGCTGCTGCTGCTCGACGAGCCCGTGGCCGGCATGACGGACCAGGAGACCGAGCGCACCGCGGAGTTGATCCTGACGCTGAAGGGCAGGCACAGCATCATCGTCGTGGAGCACGACATGGGTTTCGTGGACCGGATCGCGGAGAAGGTGACGGTGCTGGCTGAAGGCTCGGTACTGGCCGAAGGCACGCTGGCCCAGGTGCAAGCCGATGAACGCGTGATCGAGGTGTACCTTGGACGTTGAACTTCAGGACCGGCCCGGCTCGAACGGCGCCACGACGACGATCGCACCGATGCTCGAAGCCATCGGCATCCAGCAGTACTACGGCGGCTCGCACATCCTGCGCGACGTGTCGGTGAGCGCGTCGCCGGGACGGATCACCGTGCTCCTCGGGCGCAACGGCGTCGGCAAGACCAGCCTGCTGAAGAGTCTCATGGGGCTGGTGCCTATCCGCGCGGGCAGGGTCACGCTGGCCGGCGCGGACATCACGCGCGCGACGCCGTACCAGCGCGCACGTGCGGGCATCGGCTACGTGCCGCAGGGGCGCGAGATCTTCGCGCGGCTGACCGTCGAGGAGAACCTGCGCATGGGCCTGGCGAGCAAGCCCGGCGGCACGCCCATCCCGGAGCACCTGTACGCGCTGTTCCCGGTGCTCAAGCAGATGCTCAAGCGCCGCGGCGGCGACCTCTCAGGCGGCCAGCAGCAGCAGCTCGCGATCGCGCGGGCGCTGGCGGCGTCGCCTCGACTGCTGATCCTGGACGAGCCGACCGAAGGCATCCAGCCCAGCATCATCAAGGACATCGGCCGGGTCATCCGGCGCCTGGCGGACGAAGGCCTCGACGGCCACCCGGTCGCCATCCTGCTCTGCGAGCAGTACTACGACTTCGCGGCGGAACTGGCCGACGAGTTCCTCGTGCTGGAGCGCGGGAGCGTCATCGCGCGGGGGAACAACGCGGACATGCAGACGCCGGAGATTCGAGGATTGGTGGCGATCTGACGCAATGCGCTCCGAGAACAAGCGACAGTCCTGAAACCCGCGGGCTCGACAACCGCTGCAGGCGTTGTCGGCGGCGCATCGAAGCATCAAGGCAAGACCTGGCACGCGCGCCGGGCCACTAGGGGGGTCCCTCCGCTGCCGGACCCACCATGCCCGCCTTCAACCCCGCCCTCGCCGACAACCTGACGCGCCTGGAACCGGTGGAGCGATCCCGGACGGATTCAGCGCTGGCGTCGCATGCAGGCGTGCTGATGCTGTTCGCACGGGAACTTGCGCCGCGCGCGGGCGTATCGGCGCCCGGCGAGGTCCGGTTCGCCGACGGCACGAAGGATGCGCTCACGGCATGGGCGGTGGACTTCGTCATGCGGGCCGTGCCTCCGAAGGTGGTCATCCCGCCTGCACGCCTGCGAGGCATGTGGACGTCCATGCTGTCGCCCCTCATCGCGTCGATCATGACGGCGGTGCGCACGGCCGATTTCTCCGGTCTTCCCGACGCGGCGCATGCGTTGAGCAGCAACCTGCGGCTGGGGCAGGAGCCGGAGGACCCGGTCCATCTGTGCCGCTACCGCTCCGACAACACCCTCGCGCTCGCGCCGGTCAAGGCCACCGAGGTCGTGCTGCCGCTTTCCGAAGGCCTGATGCTGAAGCTGCTCGGCCTGGCCGTGGCCTCCGCGCGGTCCGCGAGTCCCGACGACGCCACGGCGGGCGTGAAGGCGCGCGTCCAGGCGCTGAAGGCGCTGCTCTGCGAGCAGCCGCTGAAGGTGGACCTCGCCCACGCGCGCACGCTGTGGCGTGCGGAGGCGCCGCAACAGCCGGCAGCCTTCGAAGCGATCCGCGACGTGGTCGCGGCGCAGGACGGGCTCGCGCGCCGGGGGTTGGTGCCCGCCACCCGGTTCATCCCGCCCGGTCCGTCGCGGCCACGGCAGCGAACCCCGGAAGATCGAGTGCTCATCGGGGCGCTGCTGTCCGGCGGCACGGACCGGCCCGCCGGGCCGGAAGCCGCCACGCCACCGCCGTCCTGGAGCGTGCTGAGCATGCTCGACATCGCGCCCACGCCTTCGGAGCGCGCGCAAGGGGCCTGGGTTTTCCAACCTGATCGCCGCGGATCCAGGGCGACCCTGCACGTCGATCCGCTCCCCGCCGACGCATCGATGGAGGACATCGCCAGACAGGATCGACAGTTCCGGCTCCTCCGCGACTTCGTGATGGTCCGGCTGTTCCAGGAAGGCGTCACGAACCGGCTCCAGGTCACGCTCAAGGGGGATGACATCCTCGTCGGCGACCTCCCCGTCGCCAGCCGGTCCCGCCGCGGCGTCTGGCTTCCGGACGTCGAAGCCCTCAAGGAGGCACGGAGCGTGACGACCGTCATCGAGCGGCCGGGCGTCCATTCGACCGTCGACCAGTGGTGGGACGGCGGCGGTTACCGGTTCTTCGAACCCCGCATCCGTGCGACGGAAGTCCGGCAGCTGCGCCTGTTCCTCCAGATGGGCCCGGACAGCCCGAACCTGGCGCTCGAGCGCTTCCGCTACCCGGACGAGGCCGTCTGGATCCAGATCGATCGCCATGGCCATCAGCGCATCGTCGGAGGCGGAGCGTTGCTGTCGCGAATCACGCCGGACACCCGCGTGAAGCTCGAGATCGAAGGCCACGACAGCCTGAGCGACACCGGGACGACCGAGCTCGAACACTACGCTCCGGCAGCGCTCGTCGACCGGGTGAAGTCGGCGTTGCACGAGCTGGGCATCACCCGGACCACGAGCCGGGTCACCCTGCGCTCCTGCGCGCTGGTCAGCCGTGCCGTGCCCGATTCCTTTGCCGAGCGTTTCATCGAGGCCGGCGTCGATCGCGGCCTGCTGACCGGCGATGCGCAGGTCACGGCCTATTCGGAGATCATGGGCTTCGACCTGCGCCGGCTGGACTGGTTCATGGCGCCGCTGCGGCGGCCGGACACGGTGCGCGTCACGCTCCGCTACCTCGGCGCCGCCGAAGAACGCCATGCGCCGGGCAAGACCTGGATCTACCGGCGCGATCCGGCGACCGGCCTGATCACCCGCCACGACAAGTACCCCGCCGCGCCGGGCCAGCGTCCGGCGGACACGGTCTATCGCGAGTCGTCTTCGCTCGGCTCGGACTACTGCGTCATCCTCGGCGCGGCCGGCCGGATCATCGACCGCGTGCGGCCTTCCGCGCGCCATCACCTGCTGCCCGTGCCGTCCAACACCGACCCGGCGACGTTGCGCTTCCTCGACGAGACGACGGGGACCGTCGTGGTCGCGGCGCTCGACGACGCGGGCGAAGCCGGGCTCGTGGACCTCTACCTGCGGCAGCTGTCCGCGATGCTCGAGACCCAGGCGCCCGACGGCCTCAATGCCGGATTGCTCGCACTGGCGCTGAGCCAGCTCTCGAGGACCTCCGCGACGGGCTCGCCCTACCAGGCGGCCGTCGCCTACCTCGGCATGACGCAGGGCGCCGCCTTCCTGGGGGCGGATGCGGTGACGCTGGCGAACTCGATCCGCGCGACGATGCAGAGCACGGACGCTGCCGTCGTCTCGGGCCTTGCACGGACGGCCGGGCTGTTGGCCGAGGGCCTGCGCGGGCTGGGCTCCCTGCTGCAGGTCGGCGTCGTCGGCCTGGACATCAAGAGCCTGGTCGACGCGATCGCCTCGGGACGGTCGAGCGCGATCGGCGTCGCAGGCACGCAGCTCGCGTTCGACATCGCCGGGCTCGGACTGCTGGGCGCCAGCGCCATCGCCGCCCTGGCCGGCTTCACCACGCTGGCCGCCGGCCTGCGGGAGCTGGCCGTGCCGCTCGCGGGCATCGCCATCGGCGTCACCGGTCTGGCGCTCGCCGTCGCGCAGGAACAGGAGCGGCTCGTCTACAACCTGCAACCCCTGGGCAAGATCGACGAGGGATACGACACGCCGCTCCGCCTGCTGCCTCCCGGCACCGGCGCCGACACCGGTGCACGTGCAAGTTCGGGCGGTAGCGACGGTGACCGACAGTTCCTCGCCGTCGCCGGCTGGGCGCCGGTGAACCGCATCGATTTCGTGAACGGCGAGGTCGGCTTCGGCGACGCCACGATCGGGGAGACGTCGCTCCGCCTGTCGGGGCTCTACACCTCCGCCGGTCACCCGCACGAGTGGAAGATCAACGACGGGTCCGATGCGCAGACGGCCAAATCCCGCGAAGGGATGGACCTCGACCTCTGGTCCCTGCTGTGGAAACAGGGCCGCGCCATCCGTCCCGTGACGGCGCTCACCCAGGCGCACCTGGATCCGTCCCACCTCCTGATCCTCGCGACGAGCGCCACAGTCGACATCGATTCCGAGACCTTCTCGAACAGCCGGGCGGGAGGCGATTTCTCCCTGCTCGGCGATGCGCGGCTGGACCGGATGGAACGCCGCAGCGGCGGACAGTTCGTCGGCGACTACGTGTCTTCCGGCAGCATGGCGAAGTCGGCCGACGTCTGGCGCTACCGCTATCGGAACGGCACGCTGTCGGTGGTGCTCGACCAGCAGCCGCGCGTGCTCGTGCTGCCGGGCCGCGCCGGCCTCGACGACGCGCGCTTCACTTTCCGCAACCACGATGGCGAGCCGGACCGCGAGATCCGCCCGCTGGATCAGTCGTCGACGGACTACCGGTTGATCGGCGGCGGGGGTCAGGTCGTGCTGCTGCTGCCCGGCGACGGCACCGTGCGCAACCCGGTGACCATCGTGCCGTCGGCTCGGTCGGGAGAGTCGTGGACCATCATGCTCGACGGCGCATTGACTGCAGGCGGCAAGGCCTTCGAGTTCCTGCATGACGAGGGCAAGGACAGCGGCCATGGTGAAAGCGCCACCCTCGGTTTCCGGCTCAACGGTCAGACGATCCGGTTCGAGGCGATGCCGGACGGTCCGGTTCGCGTGGTGGATCCAGGTCAGCCGGAACTGAGCGTGAGCCTGGACCTGCGGCGACGGCACGCCACGCTGGTGGTCGACCTGGGCTATGAGCCCTACGACGTCGACCCGCTGGCGGAGGTTCACGCCCACCTCGATGCGCTGGGAAAGGATCTGATGAAAGGCGGATTGACCGCGCTGGTTCTGCCCGAAGACGACGAGAGTCAGGTATTGCTGACGGCGCAGGTCGACGCCACCGATGCGACGCCGCGCGACGGTCGGACGTCCGCCGCGCCGGATCTTCGGCGGCAACTGGCATCGACGGACATCGGGCCGCGCATACCGCTAGTCGGCTACCTCGACCTGCAGAGCGGTCACGCGGTCCTGCAAGGCGGCCGGACGCTGTGGATCCACGATCCAGTGAGCATCCCGACGAACGCCTCGACCCGCGCTGGCTCCGATCCGGCAGGCCAGTGGATACGGAAGACGACGATCGACGAGATCAGCGACAGCGACGTCGAAGTCGGCGTAGACAGGTCGTCCACGGCCGATGCGCGGAGGAGGCACGCGTCGGATCGTGGCGCGCCGTTGCGCGCCGAGCGCAAGACGCTGCTTGCCGCCGTGGAAGGCTTTGCCACTCAGCTGACGACAAGCGACCGACCATGGATGAATCTCGGCGACACCCCGGCGCTGTCGCGCGACTTCGCGTTGCGTCTGCGCCACGCCGGCGTGGACATCGTGATCGACGTCGGTGACGACCCGCGCGGCGTCGACCGGGACAGCGTCGACGACCACTACGACGCCGATGCCGGCCGGTTGGCGCTGTTCAAGGAAGACCTTGGTCGGCTGATCGAGATCGACGACTATCTGGCGCCCAAGTCGCGTCGGCGGGATCCACCGACGCTGCCCTTCCAGTCGCGGGCGTCGGAGATGGGCGCCTTCATCGCCGGTATGCCCCCCGAGTTTCCCGAGGGTTCAGGCCTGACCCGCCTGACGCAGTCGCCCCGGGCGTCTCCGGCCGTGCTGCTCGCGCCGCACGGCAGCTGAAGCCTCGAGCTCGCGCTGCAGGGCTCGCGTGCGCTGCGCGCGTCGCTGTGGGGCGTGTTGAGCGGCGCGCACATCCTGCGCGACGTGTTGGTGACCGCATCGCCAGGGCGCATCACGCGGTGCTGCTCGGCCGCGACGGCGTAGGCAAGACGAGTCTGCTGATCCTGGACGAGCCGACCGAAGGCATCCAGCCCGCGGGAAGCGCTGTTACATACTCGGCCGAACGAAGGGTGTCACGCGCACACTGACAACGCTCTTCCCATGGAGCTGTGCGATGTCAAAACCTGACCCTTCCACGAACAACCCCGCGCGCCGTCGTCCCGCCGATCCGTTCGATCGCGCGGCCCTGTCCGGCGACGAGCCCGCCGCCGGTCCGGCAGACGCCGACGTGACACCTGAAACGCCGGCGACCCTGCCCACCGCGGAGGCGCTCATACCCGATCTCAGGGCGCAGATCCCGGCCTCCAGCCTGTTCGGGGAAACTTCCCGGCGGCAGGCCGCGCAATTGATTGATGCGATCGCGGCCCTTCCACCGTCGGCGGCGGACGCCACCGCAGGATCCCCTCCGCCCGAAGATATCCCGCCGACGCTGGCGCCTCCGAACTGATCGGGCAGCTTGCTCAATCCGCCTGGATCTTGGCCGACGAGATCACCTTGCCCCAGCGCAGGAACTCGGCATCGGAATGCGCCTGCAGCTGCTGCGGGTTCATGTAGTCCGCCGTCGCGCCCAGCTCGGCGGCCTTCTTCTTGAACTCGGGCGTGGCCATGATCTTCTGGATCTCCGAGGTCAGACGATCGACCACCGCCTGCGGCACCTTCGCCGGCGCGAACACCGCGAACCACGAGCCCGCGTCCAGGCTGGGCAACCCCGCCTGCGCGGCGGTCGGCACGTCCGGCAACGAGGACAGGCGCTCCTTGCCCGTCACCGCCACCGCGCGCAGCTTGCCTGCCGCGATGAAGGGCATGAACGGCGGCGGCGTGCCGAAGGTGAGATCGACCTGCCCGCCCAGCAGGTCCTGCAGCGCCGGCCCCGTGCCCTTGTACGGGACGTGGATCATCTGGATGCCGGCCTGCTGCTCCAGCATCACGCCGGTGACGTGCTGCAGCGAGCCGTTGCCCGAGGACGCGAACGACAGCTTGCCGGGGTTCTTCTTCGCGTAGGCGATCAACTCGGCGGTGGTCTTCGCGGGCACGCCCTCGCGCAGGACGATCAGCTGCGGCGCGGTCAGCACGTTGGCCACCGGGCGCAGGTCCTTCAGCTCCCACGCGCCCTTCTGGATGTGCGGCGTGATCACGTGATACCCGGAGTACTGCATCAGGATCGTGTAGCCGTCCGGCTCCGCGCGCTTGGTCGCGACCGCGGCCAGCGCGCCGCTCGCGCCGGAGCGGTTGTCCACCACCACCGTCTGGCCCAGCGCCTTGCCCAGCGGCTCGGCCAGCATGCGCGCGGCGATGTCGGTGGTGCCGCCGGGCGCGGCGCCCACCAGCATCGTGATCGGCTTGTTCGGATAGGACTGCGCCAGCGCGGCGTTCATCGGCGCCAGGACGGCCAGCGCCGTGGCAGCGGTCGCGATCAGCGCAGCGGCAGGAGCGGCCACGGCGAGGCGGCGGCGGATTCGGTTCATGGTCTTGTCTCCGGGAAGCCGCTCGTGGCGGCGTTGTCGTTGGGGTGAAGCGGAAAGGAACTCAGGCGTCGCGGGCCAGCGCGCGCTCGCGGATCGCGTCGAAGTCGCGCGGCCTCGGATGCAGGTCCAGCCGGCGGCCGGCGCTGACGATCTGGCTGGGCACCGCATGCCCGATCAGTGGCGGCAGGCGCCTGGCCGCGGCGATCAGTCGTTCGAGATCGACGCCGGTGTCGCAGCCCATGCACTGCAGCGCATGGACGATCTCCTCGGTGCAGACGTTGCCCGTCGCGCCCGGCGCGTAGGGACAGCCGCCGATGCCGCCCAGCGATGCGTCGAAGCGGTCCGCGCCGGCGTCGATCGCCGCGATCACGTTGGCCAGGCCCATGCCGCGCGTGTTGTGGAAGTGCAGCGTGAGCTGGGCTTCGGGCCAGCGCGCGCGGAAGGCGCGCACCAGCGCGACGACCTGCGTCGGATAGGCCATGCCGGTGGTGTCGCACAGCGTGACGCCGCGAGCGCCGAGATCCTCCAGGAAGTGGCCGCACCAGCCGAGCACCGTCTCGAAGGGCACGTCGCCTTCCATCGGGCAGCCGAACGAGCACGACAGCGACACGTTCACCGCGATGCCGGCCTGGTGCGCCATCGCGGCGACCTCGGCCAGGCCGGCGAAGGACTGCTCGCGCGTCATCCGCAGGTTGGACAGGTTGTGGCTCTCGCTGGCGGACATCACCAGGTTGAGCTCGTCGGCGCGGGCCTCGATGGCGCGCTCGGCGCCGCGGACGTTGGGCACCAGCACCGTGTAGATCACGCCCGGCTTGCGGGTGATGCCGGCCATCACCTCGGAGGCGTCGGCCAGCACGGAGATCGCCTTCGGCGAGACGAAGGCCGTCACCTCGACCTTGGCCAGGCCGGCGTCGGACAGCGCGTCGACCAGCGCGATCTTGTCGGCGGTGGGAACGAAGGTCGTCTCGGCCTGCAGGCCGTCGCGCGTACCGACGTCCTGCATGAAGATGCGGCGGCCGGCGCCGGTCCAGACATCGGAGGGGGAGGAGGACGAGGAAGAGGAAGCAGTCATCACGGGACCTTCAGGAAACGATCTTGCGGGCGCGCAGCGCGGCGATCTGTTCGGCGGTGAGGCCGATCTCGCGCAGCACCTCGTCGGTGTCGCCGCCCAGGCGCGGCGCGGCGCGGCGCACGGCGCCGGGCGTGCCCATCAGCTTGGGCACGATGCCCGGCACGTCGAGCTCATGGCCGTCGCGCGTCTGCTGCCTGATGATCATGTCGCGGGCGCGGAAGTGCGGGTCCTCGACGATGTCCTTGGCGGTGTAGACGCGGCCTGCAGGCACGCTGGCCTCGCCGAGCGGCGCGAGCACCTCCTCGACGCTGCGCGTCGCGGCCCAGGCGCCGATGGCGGCGTCGATCTCCTCGACGCGGGCCACGCGGCCGGCGTTGTTGGCCAGCGCCTCGTCGTTGGCCAGGTCCTCGCGGCCGATGACCTGCATCAGCCGCTTGAAGATGGAATCGCCGTTGCCCGCGATGAGCACGACGCCGTCCGCGCAGGGATACGCGTTCGACGGCGCGATGCCCGGAAGCGCCGAGCCGGCCGGACCGCGCACGGCACCGAAGGCGCTGTACTCGGGCACGAGGCTCTCCATCACGTTGAGCACGGCTTCGGTGAGCGCGACATCGATGACCTGGCCGCGTCCGCCGTTGACCTTGCGGTGGTACAGCGCGGTCAGCACGCCGATGGTGCCGTGCAGCGCGGCGAGCGTGTCGCCGATGGAGATGCCGCAGCGCACCGGCACGCGGCCGGGTTCGCCGCTCAGGTGGCGCAGGCCGCCCATCGCCTCGCCGATCACGCCGAAGCCCGGCAGATCGCGATACGGCCCGGTCTGCCCGTAGCCGCTGATGCGCAGCATGATCAGGCCGGGGTTGGTCTTGGCGAGTTCCTCATAGGACATGCCCCAGCCCTCGAGCGTGCCGGGGCGGAAGTTCTCGATCAGCACGTCGGCTTCTTTGATGAGCTGCCGGGCGATGTCCTGGCCGTCCTTCTGGCGGAGGTCGAGGGCGATCGAGCGCTTGTTGCGCGACTGCACCTGCCACCAGACGGAGGTGCCGTCCTGGATCATGCGCCAGTTGCGCAGCGGGTCGCCGCTGCCGGGGGCCTCGATCTTCACCACGTCGGCGCCGAAGTCGCCGAGCGTCTTGCCGGCGAACGGGCCGGCGATCAGTTGGCCCATCTCGACGATGCGCAACCCGTGCAGGGCCTGCAGACCTTCCATGGCGAGCTGTCTCCTTGTTGTGGAGACGGATTCTGGGAAGGTCCGCCTCCGGTGGGAATGCCGGAGTGGCGGCGACAGCTTTCACGGATCGCGAAAGCGGGGTGGGGTTCTCCCTCGTCTTGCTCCCTCTCCCGCTTGCGGGAGAGGGTGGGGGTGAGGGGCGCGCGCAGCGCGCGCGGTCGGGGCAGTCAGCAAGAAGGCTTTGGTACTTCCACCGCTGCTGGCCCTCACCCCTGCCCTCTCCCGCAAGCGGGAGAGGGAGCAAGACCGAGTCGCTCTCAGACTGGATGCGCTGCCCCGCAGAAGGGTCGCAACACGATCGGCTGGTTCGCCGAGGCTACTTGATCTGCGCGAGGCGATTGGCAACGAATGCCGACTTCCGCGCCCTCTCCTGCGCTTGCCTCACGCTCGTTGCCGTTGCCCGCTCCCGCTGTTTGTTTCTGCGAGGCAGGTTGAGCGGATTGATCGTGGGCATGGGTGCCATGCCGTCGAACCACGATTCACGTCCCAGCACACGCATCACTACCAGCAATGTGCGCACGGTCGAGCCGGCGCCTTTCTCAAGATTGCGTAGTGCTCGAACACTGACGCCCGATCGCTCGGCCACCGTGGCTTGGTCAAGGTTGAGTTGAAGGCGAAGCGCTCGGATCGTCTCGCCGATGCCTTGCTCAACCTCGTCGTCGTTCAACAAGGTCCGCATGAATGAAATTTCTTAAGCGGCAATATTCTGCCGATTGAGCCGGGGTTCAGCCTCTACCGGCAGGATCCTGCCGCTTGCGGACAAGAGGACCATTAACTGCTCTCGCAAAGATGATCGATGAACACCCGCACATGCCTCGGGAGCGCATCCAGGTCCCTGACCCCGATGAGCAGCGTCCGATCGGACCAGATTTCGTCGAGCCCGATGCGGCGCAGGTTCAGCGGCTTGAGCAGCGGCTCGACCGCCACGTCAGGCAGCACCGCGATGCCCATGCCCGCGGCGACCATGCGGCACATCGCGTCGAAGCTGCGCACCTGGATGCGGTTCTTCAGGCGGCGGCCGAGTTTCTCGGTCTCCATCTCCAGCCGCTTCTGCAAGGAGGTCGCCTTGGCGAGGGTGACGAAGTCGTGCTCGACGGCCTGCTCCCAGCGGACCGTCTTGCGCTTGGTCAGCGGATGCCCGGCCGGCGCGACCAGCACCAGCCGGTCGTGCCGGTAGTTCAGGACGTGCAGGCCCAGCGCCGGCGTGCGGTCCGCGAAGATGCCGAGGTCCGCGCGGCCGTCCAGCACCGCGACCACGATCTCGTGGCTGTCGGCTTCCTCGAGCTCGATGCGGATGCGCGGGTTGTCGCGCACGAAGGCCGACACCTGCGCCGGCAGGAACTGCGTCACCGCCGAGGTGTTGGCCCACAACCGCACGACGCCGGTCAGGCCCGACGCGTAGTCGGACAGGTCGGCGGTCATCTGGTCCACGTCGCTGAGGATGCGCTGCGCATGCTGCTGCAGCGCCAGGCCCGCGGCGGTCAGCGTGACGCCGCGGGAATGGCGCTCCAGCAGCAGGGTCCCGAGCGAGTGTTCCAGGTCGCTCAGGCGCTTGCTGGCCGCGCCGACCGCCAGCGCGGCCAGGGCCGCCCCCTTGCTGATGCTGCCCGTGCGGGCGACCAGGCTGAAGAGCGACAGCGAGACGAGATCGACGCGATGCAGGTTCATGGCGGAGGGAGTATCCGTCCGCAGCGTCGAGGTGCTGGCGCCACTGCCTGACGGGCGGCGGCGCCATGGCGCAGTCAGCGCGTCAGGTCGCCTGGCCGGCGAGCGTCACCTGCTTGGACTGCGTCTCCGAAACACCGAAAGCACTGGGGCCGCCGGAACCTTCGTCCTGCAACGACGACATCGCCTGCTTGAGCAGGCTGGCCTGGCGGATCGAACCGCTCCCGGCGTCGTCCAAGGCGCTTTCTTCGGCGTGCGCAGTGCCCCCCTGAGCCAATGGGGCTGGCGCATCGGAAGCAGGCTTTTCTTCACCCACAAGCTGGGAGACCTCGGTCAGGAGGTCGAGCCTGAGCAATCCCGACGACTGGAGCTTCTCCAATGAGCGCCGAAGATCGATGAACGTCTGCCGGAAGGAACGGTCCCGACGGTTGTCGCCCTGCGGCGGATGCAGTTCGACGCGCTGCCCCGTCGCGACGGCACGCAGCACTTGCAGGTGGAAGTAGGAGTCGTACAGACAAGAAATGGATTCCTCGGGAACGCCATCCCTCAGGAATTCGTCATACAGCCCGTCCAGGAGACGCTTGTACCCTTGCAGGACGATGTAGTCCGACGCAGCCATGTCCCTGGCGACTCCGACGTCACCTGCGGCGACGAGCTTCGCGTGGCGGCTCACGAATTCGGGCATCCAGTTCTCGGCGTCGGCGACACGGGCTTGTCCTAGGTGCAGGAGGTTCAAACCCCGGGAGATGGCGAGCGCACGAGACAAAGATTGCCAGTGTCCGCCGGCAGCGGAAACCATCGCATCAGCGAGCGCAAGGACGGCAGCATTGTCGGACGACCACCCGGGACCTTGCGTGCTGGAAAGCCAATCGAGAAACTTCGCGGCACGGGCGCTTCTGAGTCTTTCATCGAAAACGAAGCTGAGCATTCCCTGTACACGTAGTGCATCGCTGATCAGGATCAGCGGCGCGATGTCACCCAAGCCGCCCCGGACAAGTCCGAGCGCGTCCATCTGGTAAGCGTGCAGGAGCTTGCCCAGGCGAGCGCCCAGCACGGCTTGCAACGGGGTGAGGGGCGGGCTGCCAAGCACGTCCTGCAGCACTACCTCCGAAGGCAGTTCGCCGAACAAGTTGCGCAATTGAATCGCCCGGTCGACCTGGTCGATCGTCTGGATGCCACCGTCATGCAGCGACCGCGCCTCGTCGTCGCCAGAACCGGCTGCAAGACGATTGAACGGATCGTTCAGGATCCCGTCGCGCCAAGCGACTTCCAGGGACCCGTTCGAGGAGACATACAGGGACTTGCCCTCCACTTCATGAGAGGTCCACTTGTGCCGCTCGACACCGGGCGAAAGCGAGGAGGCAATGGCGATATCCATGGCGCCATCGCGCCTGGCCACTTCCAGCAGGGGAAGCTCCCGCTCGACGACGCGACGGATCGTCGACTCCAGGGGCGACCCCTTGACCGGCACATGCAGACGCAATGGCTCCCCGCTGGCGACTGCGCGCAACATGGCCAGTTGCAGGAACAATGGAACGACGGCTTCGGTCACCTCGGCCTCGCTGCACCCCTGCTTCTGAAGTTCTGCAGCCAGCAGATCGACATATTGCTCATACGCCTGCAGGACGACGGCAGTCGAGCGGAGGATCTCCCTTCCGGCTCCCTCACCTCGTCCGATCGACACGATGCCTCGCAGGCGCTCCGGATCCCAGGGCGATGTATCGTCAACCGCGTCCTGCAGGCCGCGCTGAATGTGCCACCACTGCGACCGAAGCATGGCGGGATTCAATTCGCGATGCTCTCGGAGAGACTGCACAAGTTGACCTGTGCGCCCCTGGGCGTCCGGTTCAACGCCCATCATCTGCGACAGGCGATCGATGACGGCATCCCTGACTTCTTTGTACTTCTCTTCGTCGACGTTCAGCAACGAGTCACGCGAGAGGGGCAGATAGCCGGGGTCGAGCACCACCTCCGGAAGCGGCCTGACCAGATTGCCGCGGACGGCTGCCAGAAACGCCGCAGGATCCGGAGAAGCATGTTCCTTGACAAGACGCCAGTACCAGGCGTCGTCGATGTTGTCGAGCGGCGTCTCGACATCCTTCACGATGACATCCGTCGGCAGGTCGCCGAAATGCTCCCTCAGCTCGATCGCCCGCGCCACGCGCTCCGGCGTGCAGACGCCCTGCGCAAACAGCACTTGCGCCCGTTTCTCGCTGTAGCCGGCCGACTTCAACAGGGGCATGGGCTGACCGGCCTTGGCTTCGTTCCACGCCGTTTCCAGCGGCCCCTGCGGCGATAGGTACCAGGTCTTGCCGCCCACGACTTCCGTCGTCCACGGCACCGCCTCATTGCTGGGAGGCATCGACGAGGCGATCGTCGCGTCGACGAAGCCGATGAGCTCGGCATCTTCCAAGGCCTTGAGTCTCGCCTCGATCAGCGTCATGAGCTCCTTTTCTTGCGGCGATTCCCCCGATGGCACATGCAGCCTCAGTTGCTGTCCGCTGAGCGCGGCGCGGATCACGGCAAGATCGAAATACTTCGGACGGAGCTCCGCCAGCACCTTTTCCTCGGAGTACCCCGCCGCCCTGAGCTTCTTGTCCAGCTCGTCGAGGAGCTGTTCATATGTGCTGAGCACGATGTAATGGGCGGCTTTGAAGCCCGCGCCCGAAGAGGCACCTGCCAGCGATACGAGCCCACCGAGCATCCGCGGCGTCCACGGAGAGGTCTCGGTGACCTCTTCTTTCCCGAAGCGGCGCAGGTCCTTGAACACGGCCAGCTCCAAGGCTCCCTGCAACCCGCTGCTGATTCCCCTCGCGGCCAGAAGCAGACGCATGGCGATCGAGATGTTCACGTCCAAAGGGCGGATTCCGGAATTCTTCCCTTGGGCGGCGTGCAGCCACGCTTTCACCTGGTCGTCCATCGGCATGGTCAGATTGCCGTCGACCAGGCCTTCCGGGCTGTTGGGCAGCAGGCCGTCGATCACGCCGACTCGTTGCTCCTTCGTGAGCCCCTTGCGGAACCTCTCGACGCTTTTCTCCGGATGCTCCTTCCACGCGTGTCTCGTGCTCATGTAGTTCACGAGCTTGTGCTGGCCGTCATCGAAGGGTCGATCAAGAAGCACGTCCTTGGCGATGGCGTCCGAGGACAGTCTCGTGAAGAGCCTGCGCCATTCGATCGCCTGGGTCACCTGGCTCAGCTTGACCACGCCCTTGTTGAACATCGACTCCGCCTCGATCTGCGTGAAGCCGCCCGCCCTCAGGCGCTGGATGGGCTGGCCGGCCCGGGCCGCGCGGAATTCGGCGGCGAGGTCGGCACCGGGCGAGTAGATCCGTTCATCGCCGTAACCCCCCCCCTTAGTCCTCCAGCGCGTGCTGCCGCCGACAGGCCGCCACAACGACAGGAACGACACGCCGATCAAGCCCTCTTCCGTGGCGCTCTGCAGCCGCACGAGGGAGTTCTCGATCACCGCCACGGTGGCACGCTCCGTCGGTGACGTTCCGGCCCCCAATGACAGAATGAGTGGCCGGTCATGGGCAGCGTCCATCAGCATCGTCAGGTGCAGCGACCAGGGCACCGTGGCAAGCGCCGCCTTGTCCTCTCCCAGGCGCTTCCGAAGCTCACCGTGATGCTTCTCCAGAAGCTCCTGGGCACGCTTGTAGACCAGGGGATCGATCACCGGGAGGCCGGCCTTGTCCTGGTCACCGCCCTTGGCCACGTGATCGCGCAGTTTGCTGAGGAGCGTCTTGATCTCGGCGACGAACTTGCTGTGTTCAGCGTCCTCCTCCTTGACCGGCGCGGGGTCCAGGAACGGCAGCCGCTGGTTGAGCAGATCGATGTGACGTACCGCCATGCGTAAGCGGACCGCTTTGAGCAACCGTTCGGACGGCCATTGGCGCGCGTCCATCGAGGAGTCGAACAGATTGTCCAGGATCTTGCGCGCCGCTTCACCCATCGGGCGATGCGCCTCCACGTCCTTCATGATGACAGCCGGCGGCAGATCGTCGAAAGGCAGACGCAGGTCGATCGCCCGCCTGGCCTGCTCCTCGTCACGGAGGCCGTGCAGGTACAGGCCTCGCGCTTCTTCGTCGCTGAAGCCACCATTTCGCAATGCATCGGTGATGGCCTTGGGCGCCGCACCCGCCTCGGCCGTGGTGAAGGTGACCTCGCTGAACCAGACCCACTTCGGATACACCCCGCCTACGCCAGTCAGTCGATAGCTACGGTACGGGACGCCCTTCGTATCGATGCCAGTCAGTCGCTGGGCCTTGGTATAGCCGTTGGCCATCTTCCAGATGGGAGAAACGGAAATCCACTGCCCATCCTGGCTCTGCGCTTGAACCACCCACTCAGCGGGCCACTCGGAGTTGAACTCGACTGGCGACCCCAATGACGTCCGGCTACTCAGCGACAGGCTCTCCAACGCGATTGGATGCGCAAAGTCGAACTGTATGTACCTGTCCTTCAGCCAGAGGTGCTCGTAAGGTTCCCACGCCACGATGTCGTCCCGACCCTCAAGCCCGTCGACGAGGTTTCCGGGTGTGGATCGCATCCACCACGAGCCGTCGACGTCATACGGCTCGGCCTTGGCATATCCCCAGTCCCATAGGCGCACCACAGAAGACAGCGGCGGTATATAGAACGTCCGCCTGTCCAAGGCCGGTTCGATGAGGTTCACTTGGTTCGAGGATCCTTGGCTGGCCCCCATCTTGGATCTTTCGCTGTACTCCTGCTGCTTCTTGTGTTCCGCTGCCTTCTTCTCGTCGTGCATCTTTTTCCAGGCGTCATAGGTCGATTGCGGTTCTGGCGATGCGCCGCTCTGGTCGACGATCACTCCGGGAACGGCGTCGTACTCGATGCCCGGTACAGGAGCTTTGTGAGCTTTATCAATTTCTCCGTCATTGTCCAACTTGAGATAGCGAGTCAAGGTGTACCGGTACGCCTTGGTCGGCTTGCTCTTGAACTCTGGCGAGGTGTCGACCGCGATCAGCGCAGAACGATCGCCAGATTCGTAGCGGAGACGGTTGGCATTGCTCAGCACCACGTCCTGCGGCGACACCTTCTCCTTCGACAGAAGGGACAGGACGCCATGGTGAACAACGCCTGCCTGCAGCATGCCGGCCGTCCATTGATCGTCCATGGTGCCCGCGGCCAGCATGGCCATCGCCAGCTCCTGCGACACAGTGGACGGCCGTCCTTTCAACTCCAGCACGGTCGCGAGCAACGACGGAATCTTCGCCGACGGCGCTTCGCCGCCCAGCATCAGGATGAAATCTTTCAACGCCGCCAGTGCTTCGTCTCCCCACTCGCCTGGCAGGCTGACGGCGGCCCACGATTCGAAGGCCCCGAGTTGCGCCATGGTGAGCGTGCCGCGCAGGACTCGCTCGGCAAACCGCCATGGCATGCTGCCTGACGCTAGGTGGGTGAGCAACGATCCCTGGTGAGGCAGCGGCGTCAAGCCTGTCGCCAGATAGGCCGCGACGAATGCCGTCGGCAATTGCCATTTGCCGCCATCACCCGTGACGGTCAGCAGTGCATGCAGTCGTCGCAGCTGGTCCGTGGTGGTGAGGTGAAGTTGCGTCGCGATCCGCTCGGGCATTCCGAGCGCTGCCAGATAGGGAATGACGTCCTCGGGCGGGGGGCTGTAGTCCTCGCCAGATCGGATCGCGCGGCCAAGACGCAGGAGTTTCTCGGGCTGGGCATTCGCCGACTCGACTGTCTGCATCACATCGCATTGCGTCGAGGGCTGCGATACCCACAGCTGCCAGCCTTGAGGGTACAGGTGATAGTCCAGCAACGTGACGGTCGAAGCGCGCTCACCTTCGACGCTGGTCTCCGCCATCGATCCATGCCTGCTCCACACGCCGGGCTGATTCATCCGGACGATTCGCGGCGCCTGCTTCAGGTTCCATGGTGCGCCATCCGAAGGCAAGACCAGGTGTGACCCCGGTGCCGTTGCCAGCACAGTCCCTGCCGTGCCGGAGGGCTCGTGCACCATCACACCCTTCTGGATGACAGGCAATGCGAAACGATCGCCCGCGATTTCCAGCGACAGGCGACGCGCCTGACTCGTCGTCGCGTGCTTGAGAACCGTGATCCTGCCGCCGCCCAATTCGATCTGGAGATCGTCTCCCGCGCGCGAAAACCGGATGCCGTCCAGGAGCGCACGCAGCCTGTCCCCGCGATCGATATCACTCGCCGTCGACGACTGATGATTGCCTAGTGGTGAGAGCCCGGGCAATCCCTCGAATTCCAGCGCGAGGACATCCATTGCCGAATCAGTTGCGCTGTTGTCGATGATGACGGACTGCCCAGCGCGCATGCGATATGTGTCAGCCCCACCGCCGCCGCGCAGGACGGTGCCTTCCGGAAGCTCCCAGGCCTCGATGACATCGTCCTTGTCCGTCCCCTGACCGGGTATCGACGCCGCAACATTCGTCTTCGCAGACGAGGCGTCGGTCGTCTTGTCGCTCACATCGACCTTGTTCTCCGTGAGCGCGGCATTGAGGCGCACAGGTCCGTCGACCGGCTGGTCACTCCCCGGAAGAAGCAAGGTAACAAAGGACTCGCCCGCTTCCCTTTCCTTCACCCAGACAGTGAGGATCTCCCCCCCCACGTGCACGGCGGCGCGCCGCTGCCCCGAGAGCCGCAAGCGCAGCGGCGCGAAGTTCGCGTCGGCATCAGCCGGCGGCGTCTCGATGATGAGGAGGTCATCCCCCTCCGACAGCATCCGGAGACGCTCTGCGGAAATGTCCAGGGACAGGTCCATGGGCATGCCCGTCATCGGCAAGACGCGAATGTCACCCGCGCCCGATGAGAGATGAATGCGGTTGTACGCGTTGTCGCCGGAGAGCGTCCTTCGCGAAGCCGGGAGATCACTGTTGATCACCAGGTGCTTCGCGAGGTCGGTCATGGCAACGACCTTGTCGTCGATCACTCCGGGATTGATCAGGGTGATCACAGTGCCGAGCCCGTCGACGAAGGACACTGGCGGCAAGGTGCCCGAACTGGACGACCCAAGCCGGTCGAAATATCGCTTCAGCGTCAGCCGTTCGTTGCCATTGAACACGAGCAGATCCGCTCCGTCGCGGCGCAAGGACAGCGACTCGTGCGGCACGTCGACCTTGAGCAGCAGACTGGCTTTGGCGCTCTCACCGACATCGACGCTGGCATCGCTGACACCACGCGTCCAGATGGCCACGTCGTTAGACGTCGAGACGATCCGATTGCCTTTGCGCACCGCATACGTGTTGCGCCCTCCGCCTCCCTTGATGTCCGCTTCCTTCGCCGAGATATCGAAACGCTCGTCTCCGCTGTCTCCTGTTATCTCAGCCTTGCCAGCATTACGCACAACAAAGTGAGAGATCCACACCAACGAAGTGTCTTCGGCGTCGGCGTAACTAAGAACTTTCAGAACTCTAGCGCCGGGCCAACGCGGAGAGATCCTCAGATCCGCACCCTCCGCATCGATCTGGACCTCATCGCCTTCGCCGGACTGCCCGTCATAGACGCCCGTCCCATCGATATATGCCCCATCGGTCTTCTTCATCTGGAAGACATCGGCTTTACCACCTCCGTGCACAAACACGTGCGCGCGATTGCCGACCTGGAACAGCTGACGACGAGAACCGTCATCGGCAAAGAAGTGCTTTTCCCTGACTTTTTCCATCGACAGCCAAGCAGTCCCGGATGGAAGTTCCTGACGCAGCCGCTGACGGGTGTCCTTGCGGAACGTTTCGGCCGTTGCCGTCCCCGGCTGCAGGAAGAAGGTGTACTTCTGGGTGGTTTGGGCATCGTAGAAAGTTGTTTCCTTCACCGGATGCGTCGTCTCCGGGACCATGAACGTGTCGTAGCCCAGCTTGGCCAATTGGCCAGCCTCGAACGCCATGGAATCGTTGAACTGACCCTTCAATGCATTGGAGAGGCTGGCCGCAGCCTCCCGCGCGGCCTTCTCCACTTCGGCCCTCAACGTGACATCGGTCGAGAAGCCGAACGCCTTGGCAAACGCTGCCAGGACGCGGTCGCCGACGCTGGTCGATTCGCGGATGTACTGGCCGAAGGTGTCGAACCAGAGCGCCGCCTGGGCCACGGCGTTGGCCACGAACATGATGATCGCAATCGGCCCTGCAACCTTGGACATCACCATCGATGCCGTCGCCAAGGCAACGCTGACCACGGCAGACACCGCAGCGACCGTGCCGATCACGAAACTGGTGATTGCAATGGCGACGGCGATGGATGTCATGACCGTGTTGATGATCAGTGACTTGCCGGCATAGCTGTCGAACGATTGCCCGCTTGCCAGGAAGTCTTTCCATTGCAAGCCGCACATGGCCGCACCGACCAAAGAGAACGCGACATTGGCCGCGCCCATCGAGAGGCCGGTCGTGGCAGCGCGGAGCACCCCGAAACGAGCTACCGTGCCGAGCGTTCCCAGCGCCTGGCCCAACATCGTGGCCAGCGGGGAAATGACGACACTCAAGGTCTGGGTCACACTCAATCCCCGCATGGCGGGGCTCATCTCGTCCCAGCTCGTCAGGATCTGGAGCATGCCCTGGACGGTGTACACGAAGTCGACCGTCACGCTCAGCTTGTGGAACACCTTCTCGAACTTGGTCGCGTCTATTTTCGGAAGGTTGCGCTGCTGGTCCATGAAGTGTCGGACGACCCCTTGCGGCGCCGACTCCAGAAGCGTTCGATAGGCGTTGTCCGACATCTTGTTGAATGCGCGACCCGCCTTTGCGAGTGTCAGACCATCCCTGCTGTCGATGAATGCCTGAAGTCGTCCAGCGTCCAGTCGCAGACCGTGCTGGTCCGCGCTCATCACACCGATCTCGCGCAGGCTGGCGAGCGCGGTGTCCTGGTTCATGGCGACCAGCCGCTTGAAATCGACATCGCTCTGGTCCCGAGCGCGGTGTCCGATCTCCCGGGCGATCATTTCCACCGACGTATCCCCCACGCGCGGCGCCTTCGGCTTCTGCATGTCGGCCACATCGTCGAAGGTCATTCCCCGCTTCGCCAGCCACTCCTTGACGTCCACGGCGGACGTCGGCTGGCCGTCCGGGACCGGGACCAGGACCTCGCCGAGGATGCTCGTGATCACCACGTCATCGCCCTGCACGGCCTTGATCAGCCGGGCGTCTCTCGCGGTCTCGCCGTCGATCTCGGCGACCGGATCGTTCGTCGGCCCCACCTCGGTGATCGAGCGGCTGTCCGGGGCGGTGTCGCGGCTTGAATTCGACACTGCCGTGGCACGCTTTCCCATCGCGGCCATTTCCAATTCGAGTTGCGCGCGCGCCTCCGGCGACATGGGCCCCGAGATCCCGCGGGAAGCGTCTTCTGCCCCCGTCGACTCGGTCCAACCGGCCTCTGTCGTCTCGTCCTCTTCCATGTCGTTGGCGACGGCGACCTTCATCCTGTCGAGGATCTTGCGGGACTTGGCCGACGGTTCGCCAACGAACGCCGTTCCCGGCCCGGCCTGCGCCTCCCGCTCGGTGATCCACCCATCCAGGGCCCGGAGCCGATCCGCGACTTCGCCGTCGGTCCGGTCGCGCAACAGCGTGACCCAGTCCGCAAAAAGATCCGCGTCGATCTTCAGACGCTCGAACGGATCGCCCGGAAGATCGGCCAACGATCGCAGCAGCTCCATGGTCAGCGGCTGGCCGTCGATCTGCGCCCCCAGCGAGGCCAGGAAGGACATCGGCACGTCGAAGCCATCCATGCTCAGCGTGCGTCCGGCCAGCCCCTCCGCCACGGTTTCCCGCGTCCGCGCCTCCCACACCTCCCGATGCTCCGAGAGCCCGTCCCATGCCGAGTCCTCGTCACCGGCGGCGTCCACGGGCGCGGTCGCCGTCCCCGTGTCCGGATACTTGTCCGTCCGCACGATCTGGCGGGTCTCGCGATCCCTCTTGAACATCCAGGTCACGCCGGACTTGTGCTTCGTGGGCGCCGCGTCCGAATGCATGCGCGTCGTGCGCGACGGCTCCGCGTCCGCCAGCAGCCCCGTCCTGCGGACTAGCACTTCGCCGTACGCCACCATCGACGCATCCTCGTGGACGAGACCCTTGGCGATCGCCGTCTCCATGAACCCCCGGCCGAAGCTGTCCGCCACCGGCGGGGCCTCGATCGCGCACGACACGAGCGTGAGCTGGCGCGCCCTCGACATCAGTCCGAGGTCCCCGATCACCGCGCTCGCGCGCTCCACCAGATCCGCATGGCCGTAGCCCGACAGGCGCTGCGTCCGCGTCGCGGGATCGTGGCTGCCATGTCCGCTGATCTCGATCTTCACCGGGAGCTCGGCACCGGCCTGCTTCAACAGATGCTCCCCGTAGCGGATCACATGCCCGCCTTCCCGGTCCACCTGGATCCACACGGTCTCGTCGGGATGGGTCCGGATGGTCCGCCGCGCAAAATTGAGCATGGCGATGTCATCCTCCATCTGCAGATGGACCAGCAGCCGGCGTCCCTTGCCCGTCGCGACCACACCCGACAGGGCGCCGCCCAGATCGGCGTCCCACTCCTGTGCGGGCTTCAGAATCTTGGACCGCGGCGTTTGCGGATTGAGGATCTCCACGGCCTCCTGCAAGGCATCGTCGTTCCGCACCCATCGTCCCTTGTCCCGCTTGGCCAGCAGGGAATTCCCGGCGCGCAGTTCATCGTTGTGGAATGTCAGTTCGGCCGGCACGCTGTTGCGCATCAGGCCTGCCGACGAGAGGAACTCGCCGATGATGAAATCGTCGAGCGCCGCGATGGCCGTGTCCTGCTTGTGCCGCCCCTGAGTTCCAGGCGCGGCATCGGACGGCTCGACATGCAGCACCGAAGCGGCCTGCCGGCCGTTCTTCATGTCGTCGGGCCAGACGATCCGGACGGTGCCGAGTGCACGGTCGAGCGTCTGCTGGGCCCGCGGCATCAGGCGGGTCAGGCTAGGCAACGGATTCGTCTCGGTGATCTCGACGACGGGCCGGGTCCGCAGCAGCTCGAGCGTCGCCCTGCGCTCGGGCAGGATGTCCGCCAGGATGTCGCCGCGATGGAAGTAGCTGCCGTCCGCATCTTGCGGTGTCGTCCAGCCCACCGCCGTCTGGGGGCCGTCGGTGAGGTAGATCGGCGCCTGCATCAGGTCCCTGCCCGCCATCTGCATCGCCGTGCCGTGCATGACGTCCAGGACGTCCAGCGTCGCGCGGTCCCCCGCCGCCTTCGAGCCGGACATCCGGAACACCGCGTCCGCGTCGATGGTGAAGGGCCGCCCGCTCAGCGTCGCCTCCGTCAACGACAGGGTCTGACGGGCGAAGGCCCGCCCGACCGCGTCCGGCTGCATGTCCACGGGCAGGCCTTCCATGGCCTGCACCGCAGACTTCATGCCGTCCAGGAGGGCGGCGTCGGGCAGCGGCACGGTCGTGACCGTGTCGAACTTCAGGCGCATCTGCAAGGGCGTGCGCACCCGGTCCACGACCCCCATCGGGTCGCCGCTCCAGGTCGCCCTCGACATCCACCCGCGGTCCCCGGCGAGGTCGGTCAGTTGGGCGAAGGCCTCGTTCAACTTCTCCGGCCTGCTCTGCCAGATGCCGTCGGCGATCAACCGTGCATGGGGACCCAGGTCCATCCCCGGCCCGCCGTGCAGAACGTCGTACAACGAGGCCAGTCGCCCGCGCACCGCCGTCACCATGGCGTCCGGCGCGGGCCCCGTCTGGATCGTGACAATGCCGCTCCTGCCCTGTGTCGCCGTCAGCGTGCCGAACAGCTCCGACAGGGTGCCGGCACGACCCGGCCGGACATGGAAGGGCTTCTCATCGCCGAGGACCCTGACGCTGTCCAGTCCGGACGAATGGGCGTCGCCCGCGGGGTACTTGTCATGCCGGACGATCGCCTGCTTCTCGTGGTCCATCCTGTAGACCCACGTCGCTCCGGACTCATGGTCTCGCCTGGGATCGCCCCGGAACCTGCGCGTCCACTTCGCCCTTCTCTCCGCGTCATTGAACACCACGTTTTCCGCGAACGCCTCCAGCGACGCCTCTTGACGGAACAGACCCCGTTTCATCGCCTCCGACAGAAAGTCCTCGGCGTAATCGCCGGTCGCGAACAGTGCGACCAGCTGACAGCCCAGGAGCACGCCCTCGACGGCCCTCGACTGCAGCCCCAGCCGCTCGATGACCGGCGCCACGCGCTCCAGCAGCTCTGAAGGCGTCGAGTCTCCCAGGCGCTGGGTACGCGTGGTGTCATCGGTCCGCCCGTGCCCTTCGATCGAGATCTTGACGGGCGTGTCTGGCGTGACTTGCTTCAGCAGGCCTTCCCCGTACCGGATCTCGTGATTCCCGAGCCGGTCCACCTGGATCCAGACCACTTCGTTCGGGTGATTCCGGACGGCGCGACGTGCGCCGCGGAGCATCGCCCGGTCGTCCTCGACCTGGAGATGGAGGCGCAGCTTGGCGCCGAGCTTCCGACCCTCTCCGGCCGTCCCCGGGAACTTGTCGCTGAGGCTGTACTCCCACTTCGACACGGGCGTCGGCGTCCCGCCGCGATCGTGAATGCCGAAAACGAAGCGGACATGCTCAAGCACGTCATGGTCGAGGATCCATCGCCCGTCCACCCGTCGGCCCAGGGTCGCGCGGCCCGTGCTCAAGGTGCCTTCGGACAGCGTCAACTCGGCCGGCATGCTGTTCTGCCGGGAGTCGGCCAGATCGAAGAATGCGGGAACGATGAACTCGTCGAGGGCCTGGATGTCGGCCGTCTGCGCGGCGCGACGTTCGGCGCTGGCATCGGCCCCGGCCCCGGCCGGGGAGAAGTGGAGCACCGAGTCGGCCTGCCGCTCGCCCGGCTTTCCCGGCCAGGTGATCGTGACGGTGCCGCGCTCCCGGTCCAGCACCTGCGTCGCGTTCGGCATGAATCGCGTCAGACTCGCCAACGGCCGGGTCTCGTCGAAGCTCTGCGGGGACGGCGCACGCGCACGCATGATGGCGCCCTTGCGTTGCGGCAACAGCTCCGGCAGGAGATCGCCCCGATGCACGCTGCTCTCCTTCGGAGACGTCTCCCAGCCCTTGGCGGGATCGACCTTCGCGTCCGTCAGGTAGATCGGCGAGGGAATGATCCCCTGACGCGCCAGTCGCATGGCCGTGCCGTGCACGACCTCCAGGATGTCGACCGGGAGACTCTGCGCCGGGCGTTTGCGCCCGGCGGGCGCCAGGAGCCGCAGCTTGTCGACATCGACCACGAACGGCCGCCCGCTCAGGATCGATTCGACGAATTCGGACGTCTGCTGGCCCACCACCGCGCGCAACGGATCATTGGCCGACGCCGACTTCCCGTCGAGCTTCATGATCGTCCTGAACCCGGCGTCGAGGGACTTCATCAGCGCGACCTCCGCGGCGGGCATCACCACGGTCTTGCGGTACTTCGCCAGCATCCGGGACGGGAGAACCGCCTTGCCCTTCAGGCCCTTCGGGAGATCGCTCCAATGGAACGGGACCAGGGCGTCCGGGTCGAACATGCGGGACATCTCGACGAAGCCCTCATACAGCCGGGCGGGCTTCAGATGCCAGAGCCCCTCCGCGATCGCTTTCGTGGCCCGGGACGCGCGCGTGACATCCACCCTCTCGTCACCCTTCGGATACACCAGCAGCAATTCCCGCCGGATCGCCGCGACGACCGAGGCGGGCGGATCCCCCGCCAACGCCTTGATCTTCGAGGTCCGCAAGCCATGTTCCAGGCCCTCGAACGCCGCCATCAGCGTGCCCGCCTGACCGGCCTGGTAGCGGATATCCTCGACCACGGCGCGTCTGGAGAGCTCGACGGCGTCCGGATACGGATCCAGATCCAGAACCGGAGCGCCGAGTTCCCCCTCCGGGCGGACGGCATCGATGTCCGCCAAAGGGTCGGACGACGCTTCGTCGTCCCGGCGCTGGCCCAGGTCGGTGAAATAGCTTTCGACCAACGTCGGGTCCGCCTCGAGACGCGGGTACTTGTCCCGCCTCGCCATCTCCCCGCCATCGTCGTCGCCGGTATGGACGAAGGTCCGCTTGGGCGCGTGATATCTCCACTCCGCCCCCCCATACTTCTGCGTCATCCGGGGATGAGAGCCCACGACCTCCGCATACCCCGTCACCTTCCCCGGGGGGATCATCCAATCCATGTCGATGGCGCTGTTCAGGAAGGTCCGCGAATAGCGTTCTGCGGCCATGAGCGTTTCCAGCGCGCAGGAATAGAGCGTGACCTTCGTGACCTTGGCAGGCAGGCCCAGATCGGCCATCAACGCGCTGACGCGCTGCGACAAGGGTACCGGCGAATAGCCGGACAGCTGCATGCGTCGGGCGTTCTGCACCGGGGTGCCGTGGCCGACGATCTCGATGGCGATGTTCACGTCGGGTGCCAGATGCGAGAGCAGTTCCTTGCCCCGGACGACGTGCCAGCTGCCGTCACTGCCGGCCCGGATCCAGACCGTGTTGTCCGGATGTCTGTGGAGGGCCGACGCAATGTTCACGACTGACGCCCAATCGTCTTCCATCTGGAGTTGAATGCGCAACGCCTGCAGCGGCTGGGCGGGCCTCGGCGCCTCGACGAAGACATAGCCATGGTCGGACCACTGCCCGGCATTCAGGGTCTTGGGCGCCGAGAAGGCATTGAGGACGTTCATCGCCCGAAGGACCCCGCCCTTGCTGGTGCGCCAGCCTGTCTCTTCCTCGTGCCTGGCGAGGAGCAGCCGCGTTGCCATGATGCGACCGTCGGACAGAATGATCTCGTGCGGAAAGCCGCGCGAGGCGGGTCGCGGCCAGCGCACGAAATGCGATTGCACATGCTCGTCGAGCAACCGGATATCCAGGTCCTGCAGGTGCCGCACGTCTTCCGTGGCATCCGGCGGCAATGGACGGAACTTGAGCGTGATCGTCCGGGAGGGTTCGGTGTCGGTGGCCGGCCAACGGACCTCGATGCTTCCCGCGGCACGGTCCAATCGCTGCTCCGCGGCGGGCAGGGATCCTTCGAGGAAGGTCAACGGACGCTGCTCGTCGATGGCCGCCCCCGACGCCGGCGTGCCCTTCACCGTATCCATGCCGAGCACCGTGCGGATTTCCCGATCCGACGATGTGGCACGGTACTGATCGAAGAGTTCGGCCATCACATCTTCAACGCCGTCGCCGCGCGTCGTCCAGATCACCTCGACGGGTTGGACAAGTCCATGTTGCGCGGCTTCGCCGATGGCGGGATAGAGACGTCGGATCGCGTCGAGGAAGTGCTGATCGGAAGGCACGCCGGACTGACGGAGCCGCTCGATCTGCTCGGCTTCAAGGATGAACTTCGACTCGGTGATCGCCGCGTCGAGACTCTGTCCGATCAACACCGCCGAAGCGCCTTGCAGATCGGCATGCTCGTCCGCGATCGTGCGCACGCCCTGGTGCAGGCCGGCCAGGAATGCGGCCTCGTGACTGGCAAGCATCGACTGGCGATACATCGCACTCGATGCGAAAAGCGGTGACTCCGCATCGATCACCCCATGGGGCGAGGGGTTCACCGTCACGACGAACGAGCGGTTGGTATCGAAGAAGTGCTCGTCGAGTTCGAAGTAGGCGCGACCCAGCGCCTCCATGTCGCCGTGCTGCAAGGCGTCGGTCATCGATCTGGCGGCCCGATCAAGCGCCTCGGAAGGCATTGCGCCGTCCCTCAACGCGTCGACCTTCCCGAACTCCTCGCGGATGAGGCGCTGCAGGTCCGCGACGACCGGCTTCCAGGCACCGCGCTGATCCTTCAACGCGTCACCGTATTTCTTCAGGAGCACTCGCACGAGGCCGGCATGCGGCTGCAGCATTTTTGCCGACTCGTCCATCGAGGCATCCCACATCGTCGACAGGAACTGCGGCAGGAATCGATACGGCGGGGTCGATACCTTGGTCGTGGAGATGTCAGGCGACAGCGTCGATTCCGTGGTCGTGGTCGTCGTCGTGGGGATATCAGGAGACAACGTCGATTCCACGGTCATGGAGGTGTCCGACGGCGGGGTCGAGGTCGAAGAGGTTTGCACTTGGGAAGGCATGGCAGCTGTCGCAGGAAATCGAAACACTGCGTCAGTGGCAACCCCCGCCGCGCGGTTGTCGGATTCGCCGCCCGTTGGCAGCGGAGAACCCGCGCATCCGCAAACCGGACCCGGACCGGACCACTACACTGCCGCCCGATGCTCAACCGCATTTCCTTCCGCCAGATGCTGCTGATCGGCTTCCTGTCGATCGCCGGCCTCCTCGCCGCCGCGTCGCTGGGCGGCCTGCTCACGCTCGAGCGCCTGACCGTGCAGAGCCGCGAGGCTGTCGTGCGCGCCGCGCGCATGAGCTCGGAGGTGCAGCAGCTCGGCGACCGCGGCGTCAGCATGGAGCGCGCCGCGCGGCAGTACGCCGTCCTGGAGGACCACGTGCTGCGCCAGCGTTTCGAGGAGGACGCCGACGACGCCGAGCGCCTGCTCGGCCTGCTGCGCACGCAAGGCCTGACCCCGGCGCCGCTGGACGCCTGGAAGACGAAGCTCGGCGAGGTCCGCGCGCTGATGGACACGCCCCGCGGCGCCAATCCGCGCAAGCGCGAGACCGACCTGATGACGCGCTTCCGCGAACTCGGCGCCCTGACCGGCGGCCTGGCCGACGACGTCCGCAAGCACGCCGAGTCCAGCAACCGCGTGCTGCAGGACAAGCTCGAGAACAACCGCGTGCTGCTCGGCCAGCAGGTGCTGGGCGCGATCGGCATCGCCGCGCTGCTGTCGCTGGTGTTCGGCATCTTCCTGACGCGGCCGCTGCGCCACCTCGCCCGCGCCATCAAGGGCCTGGGCGAGAACCGCCTGGACGACCGCATCGAGATCCGCGGCCCCGCCGACCTGCGCGTGATCGGCCAGCGCCTGGACTGGCTGCGGCTGCGGCTGGCGGAACTCGATGCCGACAAGGCGCGTTTCCTGCGGCATGTCTCGCACGAGCTCAAGACCCCGCTGGCCGCGCTGCGCGAAGGCACCGCGCTGCTGGAGGACGAGGTGGCCGGGCCCCTCAACGAGAAGCAGAAGGAAGTGACCCGCATCCTGCGCGACAACACCGCCGTGCTGCAGCGCCAGATCGAGGACCTGCTGCGCTTCAACGCCGCCGCCTTCGAAGCACGCGACCTCAAGCCGGAGCGCACCGACCTCCTGTCCCTGATCCAGGGCACGATCGACCATCAGCGGCTGCAATGGCAGGCACGCGGATTGCACGTGAGCCTGAACGGCGCACCGCTCGAGGCGGAGATCGACCCGGCCAAGATCGCGGCCGCCGTCGGCAACCTCCTCTCCAATGCGATACGCTTCGCCCCGCCCGGCGGCCGCGTCGACATCGCCCTCGCGCGCCAGGGCGGCCAGCTCACCATCAACCTGCGCGACGACGGACCCGGCGTCGCCCCGGCGGACCAGGCCCGCATCTTCGAGCCCTTCTACCGCGGCGAACGCCAGCCCGACGACGCGTTGAAGGGCACCGGCATCGGCCTGTCCATCGTCACCGAATACATCGCCGCCCACGGCGGTCACATCGACCTGCTGCCCGCCGACCAGGGCGCCCATTTCAGAATCACGCTGCCATGCGCCCACACGCCCCGATTCCTGAAGTCCTCGACCGCATGACGGCCGCCGCCCGGGCCCTCCCGTTCGCCGCCGCCACGGTCATCGCGCTGCTGGCCACCGGCTGCGCCCAGCAGCCGCCCAGGACCGTCATCAAGGAGGTGCGCGTGCAGGTGCCGGTCCAGGTGCCCGTGGTCGCGCCGACCGACAACGCCGCGCGCATCGTGCTCAACCTCAACGACCGGCTGCGCCAGATGAGCCCGCTGGAGCTGGCGCAGGAAGTCGCCCCGCGCGACGACGCCGCGCTGCCGCCCGGCAACGCCGTGCAGCTCGCGCTCGCGCTGATGTTCAGCCACGCCAACGGCGAGACCTTCCGCGCGCAGACGCTGCTCGACCAGGTCCTGCGCGACGCGCGCCCCGAAGCCGACGAATGGCGGCCGATGGCGCAGTTCCTCGTCGACCGCGTCGCCGAGCAGCGCCGCATGGAAGGCGAGCTCGACAAGGGCCGCCTCGCCCGCGAGGACCTGCAACGCCGCCTGGACGACGCCAACCGCAAGCTCGAGGCGCTGAAGGCGATCGAACGCAGCCTGGGCGGCCCGCGCTCGGCGCTGGACAAGCCATGAGCGCAGCGCAGGGCCGCCCCGAGCAAGCGAACGTCCCCCCGGGGGACCGGCTGCGGCGCGCCGCGGACGAGGGGCTCACATGAGCGGCGGCGCGCGACTCCTCATCGTCGACGACGACGCCGACCTGCTGAAACTGCTGCAGATGCGGCTGGAGGCCGCCGGCTACGACGTCACCGCCGTCGGCAGCGCCGAGGCCGCGCTCGCGCAGATGGACGTGCAGCGGCCCGCGCTGGTGCTCAGCGACGTGCAACTGCCCGGCATGGACGGCCTGGCGCTGTTCAACACGATCCGCGAGCGGCATCCCGCCCTGCCCGTCATCCTGCTGACCGCCCACGGCACCATCCCCGACGCCGTCGCCGCGACCGCGCAGGGGGTCTACACCTACCTGACCAAGCCCTTCGACGGCCGCGCGCTGCTCGACACCATCGCGCAAGCCCTGACCCTCACCGCCGTCCACCAGGACGACAGCCCCGACCAGCTCTGGCGCGAGTCCATCGTCAGCCGCTCCAACGTGATGGCGGAGGTGCTGGCCGAGGCGCGGCTGGTCTCGGCCTCGCAGGCGCCGGTGCTGATCCGCGGCGAAAGCGGCAGCGGCAAGGAGCTGCTCGCGCGCGCGATCCACGCGGCCAGCCCGCGCGCCAAGCGGCCCTTCGTCGCCGTCAACTGCGGCGCGATCCCGGAGCCGCTGCTGGAGTCGGAGCTCTTCGGCCACGTCAAGGGCGCCTTCACCGGCGCGCTGGCCAACCACCGCGGCCTGTTCCAGGCCGCCGACGGCGGCACGCTGCTGCTCGACGAGATCGGCGACATGCCGCTGCCGCTGCAGGTCAAGCTGCTGCGCGTGCTGCAGGAACACCAGGTGCGCCCGGTCGGCGCCAGCGCCTCGGTGCCCATCGACGTCCGCATCCTGTCGGCGACCCACCGCGACCTCGAGGCCGCGCTGGCGGAAGGCCAGTTCCGCGAAGACCTCTACTACCGCCTCAACGTCGTCAGCCTGACGCTGCCCACGCTGGACGAGCGCCGCGAGGACATCCCGCTGCTGGCGCAGCACTTCCTGCAGAAGCTCGCGACCAAGTACGACAAGCGACTCAACGGCTTCGCGCCCGAGGCGCTGAAGGCGCTCACCATGGCCGCCTGGCCGGGCAACGTGCGCCAGCTCCACAACGTCGTGGAGCAGGTCAGCGCGCTGGCCACCTCGCCGCTGATCCCGCTCTCGCTGGTGCAGCGGGCGCTGCGCTCGCCCAGCATCGAAGTACTTCCTTACGCCGAGGCGCGACAGCGCTTCGAACGCGAGTACCTGGTGGGCCTGCTCAAGCTCACCGACGGCAACGTCGCCGATGCCGCCCGGCTCGCCGACCGCAACCGGACCGAGTTCTACCGTTTGCTGCAGCGCAACGGGCTGGACCCCTCGATGTTCCGCGCCGACGGGCCTGTCGCTGAATAGCGACAAGAAAATCCTTTTCAAATCAAGCACTTGGAAGAACCGGCGGCAATCCCGTCGCCCCACGGCGACAGAAATTCCCGTGTGCGGCACCGCACCAACGACGTAAGCTGTTGATTTAAAACAGTTTTCCCATGTGGCACAGGCCTTGCAGTAGGTGTGTCACATGAGAAATATTCACACCCCCTCCTCTCGGGTCCTCATCCAGGCGGCCAGTGCCCGCCTCCAGGCCGGCCAGCGTCGGTGGATGGGGTCGTTCTTCGGGCTCGCGGTCGGCGCCGCGCTGCTGGCGGCCACCGCCGCGGCGCACGCCTTCGGCTTCGACGAGGTGGCCGAGCGCGCCAAGGCGCTCGCGGCCAAGCCCTACGTCGCGCCGCCGGACACGCTGCCGGCCGAGCTGAAGAACCTGAACTACGACCAGATGCGCGACATCCGGTTCAAGCCGGCGCGCGCGCTGTGGCGCGAGGAGAAGCTGCCCTTCGAGCTGATGTTCTTCCACCTGGGCCACTACCAGACCCAGGCCGTGCGCATCAACGAGATCGTCGGCGGCCAGGCAAGACCTGTCCCCTTCAAGCGCGAGGACTTCGACTACGGCAAGAACAGCCAGCTGTCGCCGCAGAAGTGGGGCGACGTGGGCTACGCCGGTTTCCGCGCGCACTACGCGCTCAACAACGACAAGTACAAGGACGAGCTGGCCGTCTTCCTGGGCGCGAGCTACTTCCGCGTCCTGGGCGCCAACCAGCATTACGGCCTGTCGGCCCGCGGCCTGGCCATCGACACCGTCGGCGGCAAGGGCGAGGAATTCCCGCGCTTCACCGAGTTCTGGATCGAGCGTCCGACGGCGGACGCCAAGTCGCTGACCGTGCATGCGCTCATGGACTCGCAGCGCGCCAGCGGCGTCTACACCTTCGTGGTGAAGCCGGGCGCGGAAACGGTCGTCGAGACGCGCGTGCGGCTGTTCATGCGCTCGCAGGTCGCGACCCTGGCGCTGGCGCCGCTGACCAGCATGTACCTGTTCGGCGAGAACCAGCCGCAGAAGGGCGACTTCCGGCCCGAGGTCCACGACAGCGACGGCCTGATGGTCGCCAGCTCGACGGGCGAATGGATCTGGCGTCCGCTGATCAACCCGAACGGCACGCTGACCACCTCGTTCACGCTGCCCGGCGTGAAGGGCTTCGGCCTGATGCAACGCGACCGCAAGTTCTCCAACTACGAGGACACCGAGGCGCGCTACGAGATGCGTCCCTCCGCGTGGGTCGAGCCGACCAGCGACTGGGGTCCGGGCCGCGTGGAGCTGATGTCGCTGCACACGCCCGACGAGACGCACGACAACATCGTCGCCTACTGGGTGCCCGCCAAGCAGCCGGCCCCGGGCCAGCCGCTGGACTACTCGTACCGCCTGCACCTGCAGGGCGAGCAGCAGCAGCGCCCGCCCGGCGCCTGGGCCGTGCAGTCCCGCACCGGCTACAGCTACGCCAAGCTCGACAAGAACGAGCAGCAGTTCATCGTCGACTTCGAAGGCCCGTCGCTGGCCGCGCTGCCCGCCGGCGCCGAGGTCAAGGCCGTCGCGAGCACCGACGGCAACGGCCAGGTCACCGAGGTCAACGCCTACCCGAACCCGGTCACCGGCGGCTGGCGCATGGCCGTCCGCATCAAGCAGGTCCGCCCCGGTCAGTCGACCGAGCTGCGCGGCTTCCTCCAGACGAAGCAACAGGTCCTCACCGAGACCTGGAGCCTGATTCTTCCTCCCCAGTGAAGGAGCACGACATGATCGAATCCACGCACACCGCCGCCGTGCACCCGGCCGCCGCCACCCCCGGGCCGGTCGGTCCGAGCGCCCCGGCGATCAAGCGCGGCGCGATGGTGCCCCGCCCCTGGGGCCTGCGCAATCCGCCGGTCGAATCCCTGCCCGGCGCCCAGCCGCCCGAGGCCTGGGAAACCGCCGCGAAGCACCGCCGCAACGCGCTGAAGCTGTCCATCCTCGGCGCCACCGCGCTGGCCACCAGCGTGCTGTGGCAGACGCACCGCGGCTGGGCCGCCGAGCCCTGGGCCTTCGCGCTGCAATGCGTGCACCTGGCGCTGTTCGCGCTGCTGTTCGCCTGGGTCAGCGCCGGTTGCGTCACCGCGGTGATGGGCTTCTGGGTCATGCTGCGCGGCGACCGGCACGCCATCTCGATCAAGGACGCGGGCAATGACGCGCTGGGCGCAGACGCGCGCACCGCGCTGGTCATGCCGATCTGCAACGAGGACGTCACCACCGTCTTCGCCGGCCTGCGCGCCAGCTGCGAGTCGCTCGCGGCGGCCGGCGCGCTGCGCCTGTTCGACGTGTACATCCTCTCCGACAGCTCCGACCCCGAGTGCCGCACGCAGGAGCTGGCCGCCTGGGCCGAGCTGCGCGCGCAGTTCGCGGGCCGCGGCCGCATCCATTACCGCTGGCGCCAGCGCCGGGTGAAGAAGAAGGCCGGCAACGTCGCCGACTTCTGCCGCCGCTGGGGCCGCAACTACCGCTACATGGTGGTGCTGGACGCCGACAGCGTGATGAGCGGCGATTGCCTGCTGGGCCTGGTCCGCCTGATGGAAAAGCATCCGCGCGCCGGCATCCTGCAGGCCGCCAACCAGGTCTGCGGCCACGACACGCCGCACGCCCGCGCCCAGCAGTTCGCGAGCCGCGTGACGGGTCGCCTCTTCGCCGCCGGCATGCAGTTCTGGCAGCTGGGCGAAGCCCATTACTGGGGCCACAACGCGATCATCCGCGTCGAGCCCTTCATGAAGCATTGCGCCCTCGCCCCGCTGCGCGGCAAGGACATCATGTCCCACGACTTCGTCGAGGCCGCGCTGATGCGCCGCGCCGGTTATCAGGTGTGGCTGGTGGCCGACCTGCCGGGCAGCTATGAACAACAACCGCCCCATCTGCTGGCCGAGCTGCAACGCGACCGCCGCTGGTGCCAGGGCAACATCCAGAACGCCGGCCTGATCGCCGAGCCGGGCCTGCACGGCGTCCATCGCGCGATGCTGGTGACGGGCGCGCTGTCCTACCTCGCTGCGCCGCTGTGGCTGCTCTACGTGGGCCTGGGCGTGCTGCTCTGGAACGTCGGCGGCAACGAGGCCTTCCAGCCCTTCCTGGAAGACGGCTCGCTGGCCCCGGGCGTGGCCGCGCTGTGGTTCGGCACGATCGGCATGCTGCTGCTGCCGCGTCTGCTGTCGGTCGCCGCGCTGATCCTGCGCGGCGAGCAGTCGCAGTACGGCGGCTCGCTGAAGCTGGTGGCCTCCTGCGCCACCGAGGCCGGCATGTCGCTGCTGCAGGCGCCGCTGCGGATGGTCGCGCATTCGATCTTCTGCGTGGTCGCGCTGACGGGCATCTCGCTGGACTGGAAGTCGCCGCCGCGGGCCGCCGAGGACGTGTCGTGGCGCGAAGCCTTCGCCGCCTACGGCCGCATCAGCCTGGTGACGCTCGCCATCACCGCGGTGATCGGGGCGCTGAGCCCCTCGACGCTGATCTGGATCGCGCCGATCGCCCTGCCGCTGCTGCTGGCCGCGCCGATCACGGTGCTGTCGAGCCGCGCCAGCCTGGGCGAGCGCATGCGTGGCGCCGGTCTGCTGGTGATCCCGGAAGAGAGCCTCACGCCGACGGTGCTGCGCAATGCGTGGGCCTATGGTCGCCAGGAGCGTCATCTCCCCGGCTTCGCCGACCTGCTGGCAAGCCGCCGCCTGACCGCACTGGCGGCCGAGGCGATGGGTCGCCGCGATGTGGGTCTGGGCATGCGCGCGGACGTGCGTGCGCGCCGCCTGCAAGATCTGACGTCGCAGCCGGGCATCGTCGATGCAATGAGCAACGCCGACCGCATGCGCTTCCTGAGCGAGCCGAATCACCTGCTGCGCCTGGCGCAGCCGCTGCGTCCGTCCACGCTGACCGAAGTGCGTCCGGACCTGCGTCTGGCCGCCTGATCGACGATCGCCGAAACGCCCCATCGGCCCGGGCGCCCCGCCGACGAGTCATGGCGGAGGCGCGGCGCCCGGGACCGGTGGTTGCGTAACTGCCACCGCCGCTGGCCCTCACCCCTGCCCTCTCCCGCAAGCGGGAGAGGGAGCAAGAAGGGAGTCCAGTCGGACTCCCTCTCCCGCTTGCGGGAGAGGGTGGGGGTGAGGGGCGCGCGCAGCGCGCGGGCTCTAGGCAGTCATGCGGCGCTCTTCGCCTGACTCTCTCCGCTACATCGGATCCTTGTCGTAGGTCCTGACCTCCTCCGGCAACCGGACCCAGCCGTGCATGCGGCAGGTGTAGACCGAGTCCTGAGGCGGCGGGAAAGTCGGATCCGCGAAGCCGCCGACGGCGACACCGACCGACCCTTCGACACCTTCCTCCGTGTGGAAGACGTTGCTGCCGCAGACCGGGCAGAAGTGGAACCGGAAGCGCGCGCCCTGATCCCCGGCGCGCACGAACTCCGTCGCGATGCCGAGCACCTCGTAAGGCTCGGCGAAGGCCGCCAGCGTCGCGAAGACACTGCCCGTGCGACGCTGGCACGCCAGGCAATGGCAGAGGCCGGTTCCCAGCGGCTCTCCCTGCACCACGATCTTCAATTGGCCGCAACTGCATGAAGCGGTACGTGAAGCCATGCGATCACCTCCCTGGAGACCGTCTGTGGAGAGGCCATGCTAAGCGCTGGCTTGGTGCGCTGGCTACCACCCTGAGACATCGTTGCCACAACGACATCCACAGGCGTCCCCAGAGTGGGGGATGCGCGCGGGCCGGCGATTTGCCCTGGAATCGCGCAGGACGTCCGGCCTACATCGCCCAGAGGCGCGGCGAGGTGCCGTCCAGGCCCCACAAGACCTGACGCCAGGCCGCCCAGCAGCGGCGCAGCAGCAGCGAGACCGGCTCGACCACCGGACCCAGCGCGCGCACCACCAGCACACCGTCCTGCGCTGCCGTCGCCCCGGCGGCGAGGCGCAGCGGATCGGCCTCGATCAGCGCGCGGACCGCGTCCAGCGCCTGCTCGCGGCGCTCCCGCGTGATCGCGGTGCCGGCGGCGAAGACCAGCGTGCCGAGGCACCGGTGACCCGCGAGTCCGAGGTCGCCGTCCATGAGCACGCGGTCGCTCGCATCGAGCAGGCCGCGCTCAAGCCAGACGCCCGGGATCTCCAGGTGCTGCTGGAAACGTCCCGCGGCATACGGCTGCCCCGCGCCGGGCAGGCCCAGCGCGGTGATGTCCCAGGCGAGCAGCTCCGCCGTGGGCGCGAGCGCGAAGCGGGCCTCGTTCAGCGCCTCGCAGCCGGGATAGGCGATCGCCTCCAGCGGCAGCCATTCCAGCCTGGCGTGATCACCCAGTTGCGCGTGCACGCGCTGCGTCGCCAGCGTGCCCGACGGACTGCGATAGAAACGCGTCGCGCCCGGCGTGGTGACCAGCGCATGGGCGCCCTCGCCCACCGTGACGGCGATGTCCAACGTGTCCCCGCCCACCAGCCCGCTGGGCGGATGCACCAGCACGCTGTGGCAGATCGCCTCGCCTTCGGGATAGAGACTCTTCAACAGGCGCAGCGGCCCCTCGTGCTCGTGGCTGACGACGCAACGTCCCCGCTCGGTCCGGTAATCGGCGCGCAGACGCGCCAGCCATTGCTTCTCAGGAGTGCCGATCATTTCGGCAGTGTCACCCAGGCGTAGTCCAGCCAGTTGTCGGCGCGGTGCACCGCCTTCACGCCCTGTCTCACGGCCCAGGGCGCGGCCTGGCGATGCAGCGGCAGGACGTGGATCTGCTCGCGGTACTCCTGCAGCGCGGCGCGGATCAGCTGTTCGCGCTTGACCGGGTCGGCTTCGATCGAGGAAGCGCCCGCGAGCTGATCGAACTTCGGATTCTTAGACCGGCCGTAGTTGTAGTACCCGGCGCCGGACGGCTTGTCGTCGCTGCGGTAGACCGGCGTCAGGATGGTCTCCGCGTCGGTGATCGCGCCGCCCCAGCCCATCAGGTAGAGGCTGGTCTCGTAGCGCTCCAGCTTGGGGAAGTAGAGGACGCGCGGCATCGCGTTGACCTTCACCTTCACCTTGATCTGCGACCACATCGACGCCAGCGCCAGGCAGATGCCCTCGTCGTTGACGTAACGGTTGTTGGGGCAGTCCAGCGTCACCTCGAAGCCGTCCGCGTAACCGGCGTCGGCCATGGCCTTGCGGGCGGCGGCGAGATCGAACGGCAGACGCGTCTCCAGCGCCGGATCGCCGAAGGCGCCCAGCGGCGACGGCGTGAGCCCGCCGGTGGGCTGCGACAGCCCGTTCATCAGCCGCTTGTGGATGGCGTCGATGTCGATGGCCTGGTACATCGCGCGCCGCACGCGCAGGTCCTGGAACGGGTTCTTGCCGTTGGGCGCGCGGCCGTACACCAGGGTGTCGCGCGCCTGGTCCATGCCCACGAAGATCATGCGGTTCTCCAGGCCCTCGATGACCTGCACGCCTGGCGTGGCGCGCAGCCGCGGCACGTCGCGCGGCGACGGGTCGAGCAGCAGGTCGACCTCCCCCGACACCAGCGCGGCGAGCCGCGTCGCGTCGTTCGAGATCGGCGTGAACTGCACCTCCTGCACGTTGCCCTCGAAGCGGCCCCACCAGTTCGGGTTGCGCTTGTAGACGGTGCGGATGCCGGGCTGGCGGCGGACCAGCATGAAGGGACCCGTGCCGTTCATGTTGAAGCTGGCGAAGCTCTCCTCGTTGTCCTTGAAGCTGAGCGGCCTGGTCACCTTGTGCTGCTCGCTCCAGGACTTGCTCATGATGAAGAGCAGGTCCAGGTGCTGCAGGAAGATGGGGTTGAAGCGCGGCTGGGTGATCTCGACGGTGAGGTCGTCGATCTTGCGCGCGGTGCCGACCGCGTTGGCGTAGACGGCGACCTGCGAGGTCGGCGCCTTGGCCCGCTGCAGCGAGTAGATGACGTCGTCGGCGGTGAACGCCGAGCCGTCGTGGAACTTCACGTTGGGGCGCAGCTTGAAGCGCCAGACCAGGGGACCGGTCTGGGTCCACTCGGTGGCAAGACCCGGCACGATGTTGAGCTGGCGGTCGCGGGCGGTGAGCCGCTCGTAGACCTGCGAGTTCATTCCGTTGGTCAGGCTCTCGTTCTGCGAGTGCGGGTCCATCGTCTGGGCGTCGCCCTGGCTGGCCCAGCGCAACGTCTGCGCCTGGGCCGTCGACGCCGCGCCGCCGGTGCCCCCGATCACGCCGGCGCACAGCGCCAGCAGCATGAGCTTTCGTGTCATCCCGCGCTCCCCGACGTCGTGTGATGTCGCGGAGTGTAGGGAGCGAAGCCTTGGCGGGAGGTCGGGGTCTTTCCGGACGCTGGGCGCTGCGGGCACTGCCGTGGCGCGGCTGGACAGTGAATCCGACTGATAAGCGGGTCGAGCCAGCACATTCAAGTCAGCCACCAGCGAACCCCTACTCACTCGTGTCATTGAAGCACTACCGGTCAAAACGGGAGGATCTACCCCTTTCCTCGACGCCCTATTCCAATGACAAACCACCCGCTTCCCGCCACCCGCACCGCCTGCGCCATCGTGCTGTCCACGGTGATCACCGCGGCGATCTTCAGCCTGGTCATCATGCTGCCCGCACAAGCGGAGACGCCGCCTATCCCCGCTCCGCTGCAGGCCTTCTGAAACTTCTCCCGAGACTTTTCCTCAGACTTTTCCTGAAGCGCCCGCAGAAAAGACAACGCCCCGACGGCATGAGCCTCGGGGCGTTGTGCTTGCTGCCGTTGCAGCTCGTGCGGCGGCGCCTTCAGCGCCACCGCCGGTTGACGCTCGTCAAGCCGTCGCGGCGCCCGGGTTGCGCAGGCGGATGTGCAGCTCGCGGAGCTGCTTCTCGTCGACGAAGGACGGCGCGCCGGTCAGCAGGCACTGCGCGCGCTGCGTCTTCGGGAACGCGATCACGTCGCGGATCGACTCGGCCTTGGTCATCAGCGTCACCAGGCGGTCCAGGCCGAAGGCCAGGCCACCGTGCGGGGGCGCACCGTACTGCAGCGCGTCCAGCAGGAAGCCGAACTTCACGCGCTGTTCCTCGGGGCTGATGTTCAGCGCCTCGAAGACCTTGGCCTGCACGTCGGCCTTGTGGATACGCACCGAACCGCCGCCCAGTTCCCAGCCGTTGAGCACCATGTCGTAGGCCTTGGCCACGCACTTGCCCGGGTCCGTGACCATCAGGTCCTCGTGGCCGTCCTTGGGCGCGGTGAACGGGTGGTGCACGGCGGCCCAGCGCTTGTTCTCCTCGTCTTCCTCGAACATCGGGAAGTCGACGACCCACAGCGGCGCCCACTTGTCCTCGAACAGGCCGGTGGTCTTGCCGAACTCGCTGTGACCGATCTTCAGGCGCAGCCCGCCGATCGCGTCGTTGACGACCTTGGCCTTGTCCGCGCCGAAGAAGATCAGGTCGCCGTCCTGCGCGCCGGTACGCGCCAGGATGTCCGCGACCGCCTTGTCGTGCAGGTTCTTCACGATCGGCGACTGCAGGCCCTCGCGGCCCTTGGCCACTTCATTGACCTTGATCCAGGCCAGGCCCTTTGCGCCGTAGATCTTGACGAACTCGGTGTAGCTGTCGATCTCGCCGCGGCTCATCGTCGCGCCGCCGGGCACGCGCAGCGCGACCACGCGGCCGCCCGGCGTCGTGGCCGGACCGGAGAAGACCTTGAAGTCGACGTCGCCCATCACGTCGGTCAGCTCGGTGAACTCGAGCTTGACGCGCAGGTCCGGCTTGTCGGAGCCGAAGCGGTACATCGCCTCCGAGTACTTCATCACCGGGTAGTCGCCCAGCTCGACGTCCAGCGCCTTGCGGAAGACGTGGCGGATCATGCCCTCGAACATCGCGCGGATCTCTTCCTCGCCCAGGAACGAGGTCTCGATGTCGATCTGCGTGAACTCGGGCTGGCGGTCGGCGCGCAGGTCCTCGTCGCGGAAGCACTTGGTGATCTGGTAGTAGCGGTCGAAGCCCGCCACCATCAGCAGCTGCTTGAACAGCTGCGGCGACTGCGGCAGCGCGAAGAACATGCCGTCATGGACACGCGACGGGACCAGGTAGTCCCGCGCGCCTTCCGGCGTGCTCTTGGTGAGCATCGGCGTCTCGATGTCGACGAAGCCGTGCTCGTCCAGGAACTTGCGCGCTTCCATGGCCACGCGGTAGCGCAGCATCAGGTTGTTCTGCATGTACGGGCGGCGCAGGTCCAGCACGCGATGCGTCAGGCGCGTGGTCTCGGAGATGTTCTCGTCGTCCAGCGGGAAGGCCGGCGTCACCGACGGGTTCAGCACTTCCAGCTCGTGGCACAGGACTTCGACCTTGCCGCTGGCGACGTTGCTGTTCTGCTTGTCGGCCGGGCGCGCGCGCACCTTGCCGACGACCTTGATGCAGAACTCGCTGCGCACGCTCTCGGCCACCTTGAACATCTCGGGGCGGTCGGGGTCGCAGACGACCTGCACCAGCCCTTCGCGGTCGCGCAGTTCGATGAAGATGACGCCGCCGTGGTCGCGGCTGCGATGGGCCCAGCCCATCAGGGTCACGGTCTGGTCCAGCAGCTTCTCGCTGACTTGGCCGGCATAGCAGGTACGCATGGGGTTCTCCGGAAATGCTTCAGTGTTCGGGGCGGGGCTGGCGGCCCGTCGTCAAGGCAGGATCGGCACGAAGCTCGATCGGTGACGGCGCGGCCAGCGGATGGATAGGCAATCGAAAGGCGCTGGCGGGGTCCCGCGGACCCTCAGGACTGAGCGCTTGCCGGGGCGCTCAGCCCGGTCAATTTCGGGTGGCTTCGGCCGGCAGGACGATCGCGGGAGGATCCCCTTGAGGCGCGACCACACCCATCGAGATGATGTACTTGAGCGCTTCGTCCACGCTCATCGCCAAGGGCCGCAATTGCGCGCGGGGCATCATCAAGAAGAAGCCCGAGGTGGGGTTGGGCGTCGTCGGCACGTACAGCGCGACGTGCTCGTCGGGCTCGGCGCCGCTGAGCGTGCCCAGCTGCTGGGCGACCTCGCCGCGCGGCGTGCCGGTGACGAAGGCGATGGTCCACGAGCCCTGATGCGGATAAGGCACCAGCACCGCCTCGCGGAAGGCGTTGCCGCTGGACGAGAACAGCGTGTCCGAGACCTGCTTGACCGAGCTGTAGATGCTCTTGACGATGGGGATCTTGTAGAGCAGCCGGTCCCACTGGCGCAGCCACCACTGGCCGAAGATGTTCGCGACGAACATGCCGGTCAGCATCAGCAGCGCCACCATGACGACGACCCCCAGTCCGGGGATGTCGTGCAGCTGCTTGAGCGATTCCTGAGCGGCCAGCGGCAGCACGGCGCCGACGGCCGACAGCAGCCAGACGAAGACGCCGTCGATCATGCCGAGCACCCACAGCAGCACCCAGACGGTGATCGCGAGCGGGAGCCAGACCAGCAGGCCGGTGATGATGTACTTGCGCATGCCTGGGTCCGGCCTCGGGGTCAGTGGCAGGCGCAGGAGCCGCCGCAGGCCGTGCCCGAGGAGGAGGCCGACGAGCCCGAAGAAGAGTCGGAAGAGGCCGGGGATCCGGACGACGCGGCGGGCGTGCCGCCCGAACCCGAGCCCGAAGACCCGTCGGCCCCGGCGGCTGGCGCGGCGGCGGACGTCGCCGCGGCTGCGGTCGAGCCGCCGCGGAAGTCGGTCGCGTACCAGCCCGAGCCCTTCAGCTGGAAGCCGGCGGCGGTGACCTGCTTCGAGAAACTCTCCGCGCCACAGGCGGGGCAGACGCTCAGCGGGGCGTCGGACAGCTTCTGCAGCACGTCTTTGGCGTGGCCGCAGGCGCCGCAGCGGTAGGCGTAGATCGGCATGAGGGGGACAACCGGGTCAAAACCCGAAATTATATAGAGCGGACCGGGCTCTACGCCTTGATGCCTGCCTTGATGCCCGCCGCGCCGCTCGCCGCACGTCCCGAGGGCCCCTCCGCCGTGCCGCCGGCCAGCCGGTGGTGCGACCCCTGCGAATCGGCGATCGCCTGCGGTCCCAGCGATCCGATCAGCATGCCGACGATGCCCGCCAGCAGGCCCGCCAGCTGCGACGGGAACTGCTCGCCGGCCGGGGTCGCGATGAACAGCAGCCAGGTGATCACGCCCAGCACGATCGCGAAGATCGCGCCCTGCGTCGTGGCGCGCTTCCAGTACAGGCCGAAGACCAGCGGGACGAAGGCGCCGACCAGCGTCACCTGGTAGGCGCCGGAGACCATCTCGTAGATCGAGGTGCCCTGCAGCGCGATCGCGTAGCCGCAGACGCAGACCGAGAACAGCAGCACCGCGATGCGCATGGTGCGCAGTTCCTGCTTGTCCGAGACGCGCGGGAAGAACTGGCGCCAGATGTTCTCGACGAAGGTCACCGACGGCGCCAGCAGCGTGGCCGAGGCGGTCGACTTCAGCGCCGACAGCAGCGCGCCGAAGAAGATCACCTGCATCACGAAGGGCATGCGGTCCATCACCAGGCGCGGGATGACCTGCTGCGGATCCTCGGCGATCAGCTGCTTCGCGGCCTCCGGCATGATGATCAGCGCGCTGACGACGATGAACATCGGCACGAAGGCGAACAGGATGTAGCACAGGCCGCCGATGACCGGGCCGCGCGTCGCGGCCTTGATGTCCTTGGCCGACATCACGCGCTGGAACACGTCCTGCTGCGGGATCGAGCCCAGCATCATCGTCACGGCCGCGCCGAGGAAGAACACGATGTCGTGGAAGCTCGGCTCGGGCAGGAAGCGGAACATGTCCTGGCTGCTGGCCAGCGTGATGACCTTGTCGGCGCCGCCGGCCATGTCGGCGGCGAACCAGGCAATGATGGACAGGCCGACCACCAGGATGATCATCTGGATGAAGTCGGTCACGGCCACCGACCACATGCCGCCGAACAGCGTGTAGGCCAGGATGGACGCCGTGCCGATCATCATGCCCACGGGGATGCTGATCGCGCCGCCCGACAGCAGCTTGAACACCAGGCCCAGCGCCGTCACCTGCGCCGCCACCCAGCCGAGGTAGGACAGGATGATGATGAAGCTGCAGACCACCTCCACCACGCGGCCGTAGCGCTCGCGGTAGTAGTCGCTGATCGTCAGCAGCGTCATCTTGTAGAGCTTGGCCGCGAAGAACAGGCCCACCAGGATCAGGCACGACCCGGCACCGAAGGGATCCTCCACGACGCCGTTCAGCCCCGTCTGCACGAACTTGGCCGGAATGCCCAGCACGGTCTCCGAGCCGAACCACGTCGCGAACGTCGTCGTGATGATCATCACCAAGGGCAGGTGTCGCCCGGCGATGGCGAAGTCCGCCGTGTTCTTCACGCGCCGGGCGGCCCAGAGGCCGATCGCGATGGTGACAAGCAGGTAGAGGATGACCAGGGTCAGGAGCATGGCGGCGGGCCTTGGGAATGCGGGCTTGCAAAAGTGTGGGGGGTCCACACACAAAAAGGCGCGCGGATTATCCCCGGAACGTCAGGTCTTGCTGCCCCGGGTCCTCCCCGCCCTGAGAACTCCGCGATCAGGCATCGCTACTGATCGTTCCAGCGCCTTCGCGCGCTTAACAGGAGATTTATATGTTGCAAGGTTTGTTCGGAGGGGGTTCGAGCCCTCTCGATTACGCAGCCCAGTTCCAGAAGCAAGCGGCCCAGACGGAAGCCACCATGATTGAGATGCAGAAAGTCGACGCCTCGATGGACAAGCTCCGTCGCGATTCAAAGACGGAGATCTTCAACTCCCGCGTCGAGTCCGTCGGCAAGGTCCGCGCCTGATTCCCAAGTGCCCGGGACATGGACGTCCCGGGCCCCTCGTTCACATTGAAAGGAAATTCTCATGGGAAACCCACTAGCGCCCGTTGTCGCCAGACTGGAGGGTCAATTACAAGGCGTGATGACCGGCATCGGCATCGGGCAGGGCATGTTCAACCCGATGAGCATGTTCATGAGCAGCATGGCCGGCCAGATGTTTGGCTATTCCGCCCGCGGCTTCTGATGTCCTGACGGGGTCTCTGACCTCTCACGTGGGCGGCTCCGCACGGCGCCGCCCGCTTCCGCGGCGCACGGCGCCGCGCTTCAACCTCTCATCGCCATGATCGAACTCGCCTCCGCACCGGACCACGTCCTCGAAAAGCGTGCCTGCATTGCCGCTTTCATGGACAACCACCCGACCATCTTCGCCGCGCCCACGAGCGCCGGCACCTGGATCCACTTCGCCGAACAGTCGGCGGCTCCCGACGAACACGAGGAACGTGTCCTCGATCAGGCCACCGGCCGCATCGTCCAGGTCATCCGCTCCGCGCAGGACCGTACCCCATCGGACTTCGACATGCAGACGGCGCTGGACGCGGCCAAGGCTGAAGGCTACGGCGACATGGAACCCGACCCCGCCGTGCTGGCGCTGGCCGCCGAGGACGAGTCCGACGAAGAGGTCGCCACGATGGCCCGTGCCATGTCGCTCTACAAGACCGCCATCACCATGGGGATGGCCGATGGCAGCGAACTGCATCAGACCATCGAATCCAGCTTCAGCGCACTGCCGGCCGAAACGCCGTTCATGAAGGAACTGCTGGAAACCGCCAAGCGCATCGTCCTGATCGACCTCGATCACGCGATGCGCGCGCAGTGATCTGGAGACGCGCATGACGTCTCCCCTCCAAGGTGGCCGCATCGTCGACGCGGTCAGTCTTCCGTCACGCTCCTCCGCCGGCACGCGCTTCGAGCAGGCCGTGGCCCAGGTGGCCCGCATCAACCGTCCGCTGTCGCCCGCACTCGACCAGGCGCGGGACGCGCACCTTGCCCTCCGATTGACAGCGTCCATGGACGAGGCTCAAGCCAAGCTGGGTCGCCTGCAGGACCGGATGCAACGGACCAACGATGCCCGTCTCGCGCCCTTGGTCGCCCTGCAGATGCAGGAGCTGGACTACCGCTCCACCGTCGCCGCCAAGGCGCTGGGCAAGGTCGGCGCCACGATCAAAGAAGTCGCGACGTCCGCCTGATGAGCCACGGGATGGGCCGCGCCGGACGCCTCCTGGTCGCCTCGCTGTCGCTGGCGGCGCTGCTCGCCGGCTGCGGCGGATCGACCGACCTCTACACCGGGTTGAGCGAGAAGGACGCCAACGAGATCACCGCGGAACTCGACCGCCACGGCCTCGATGCGTCCAAGGTGGCCGGCGGCAAGCAGCTCTTCGCCGTGCGCGTGCCGCAGGATCGTTTCGCCTCCGCCGTCGCGATCCTCCAGGCCGCCGGGCTGCCCCGCAACTCGTTCACGCGCATGGGCGACATCTTCAAGAAGGACGGCATGATCTCGACGCCGACCGAGGAGCGCGCCCGCTTCCTGTCGGCGCTGGCACAGGAGCTCGAGAGCACGCTGTCGCAGATCGACGGCGTGGTGCTGGCGCGGGTCCACCCCGTGCTGCCGGAACGGGTCGTTCCGGGGGAACCCGTGCTGCCGTCCTCCTGCTCGATCCTGATCAAGCACGTCGCAGGCTGGAACACGGCCGCCTACGAACCCCGCATCCGCAAGCTGGTGGTCGCCAGCATCCCGGGTCTGGCCGATGCGCCGGAGAAGGTCGCGGTCGTGTTCGTGCCCTCCGAGACGATGGCTTCCACGCCGACCGCCGGAAAGCGCGGCACCGCGGGCGGCGCGCCGGGTGGCGTCGTCCACGCCCTGACGGGATGGATCACCGGCGTGCTGGCGGTGATCGCCGGAGTCGGCGTCCCCCTGGGATGGTGGCTGTGGCAACGCCGGAAGAGCGCCGCGCCGTCGCCGGCAGAAGAAGACGACCCGCTCGGCTTGTCCGACGAGGATCCGATCACCGGTTCCGCAGCGCCATGAGCGCCGGGATGGCATCCGGCGAGGCAGGCGCCCTCGCCCTCTCCCTCGAATCGCAGGCCGGTTGGCTGGAGCTCTGGTACGAGCCCTGGCGCCGCATGCACCCCGGCTGGCTGGACGACGCGGCCCAGGGCGATCCCGACCACGCGACGGCGCATTGGCTCGCGCGCTTCTGCGCGCCCGGCCCGTCGCTGCGAATCGCCTACCGCTGGTTCTGCAGCCGCTTCGGCATCGACGCCGAGGCGCCGCTGCCGCTGGACCGCCTCGCGGCCTTGCCGGCACATCTGCCGCTGGACGGCGACGCGCTGGACCGCGCCGCCCTGGCGTTGGGCCGGGTCGCCCACGCGAGCCATTGCCTGGCCGGCGCGCGCCGCGATCTGGCGGACCTGTTCTCACCGCAGCGCGGCGACGCGCCGATGTGGCGTGACGCGCTCCGCCAGGCGAAGGCGCGCCCCTTGCGTCCCGAGGGCTCACTGCCGCCGAGCGGATCGGCGGACATCGACCTGCGTCGATGGGCATTGCCACTGATGGGTCGCCTGATCGAAGACGCATTGCCCGGCGCCTGGTCGCGGGTGCGGCTGCGCTGCGACCCTCGACTGTTTCATGCGGCCACCATCGCGCCGCAGCTCCCCGACTCCGCCGCTGCGCTGCGGCGGCAGGCCTGGCGCATCTGGCGCACCGGCGCCGCCGGGCCGGCCCAACCCGCCCCCACACCATGAACACCACGACATCGACCGCGGTCGCACGTCCGGAGCAGGACGTCTCCACGCTGACCTGGCGCCTGGCCCAGGCCTCCGACGCGAAGGCACTCGTCCGCATCTACAACGAGTCCGTCGCCGGCGGCGGCCACTCACCGACGCTGGTGAACGGCACCCTGGCGGAAATGCAGGCGATCATCGCGCTGAGCCGCCGCAAAGGCTGGCCGCTCTGGGTGATGACCGCGCCCGCGACGCCGGGCGTCGACGGCGAGGCTGCCGCGGACGTCGCACCACGGATCCCGGTCGCCTGGGCCCACATGCGCCCCATCTGCTGGGCACAGCAGGCGTGCCGCAGCGCCGGCGATCTCTGGCTCTATGTCGCCAAGGACTGGCAGGGCAGTGGCATTGCCATGTGCATGATCCGCGGCGTGTTCAACGACTGCGTCCGCTACGGCTTCGACACCGTCACCTGCTGGATCCTCGGCACCAACCGCCGCAGCCTCTCGCTGGTCCGCGCCTGCCGGCTCGAGCGCTGGGCCTTGATGCCCTCGGTCGTCGACTACGGCGGGCTCCGCTTCGATCTCGAAGTCTGGGGCTGCCGCCTCGATGATCCCGTCTGGCTCGCGCACATGGACCGCCTGGAGCGTCGCCGGGCGGGCATCGCCCGGTTGCGCGCCGAGCGCCGCACGGTGGCCGAGCCCGCATTCGCCTGACACGGTCGCCATGTCGTTCGAATCGCCGCTGTCGCTGTTCGTGGTCTCGCAGGCCATGGCGCTGTCCATGGCGCGCGCGGGCGGCATGATCGTCTTCCTGCCCTTCTTCGCGCGCCAGCAGACCACCGCGGCGGTGCGCGGCGCACTGTGCCTGGCCCTGTCGCTGCCCGCGGCGTTCCAGGTCTGGCCGACGTTCGTCGCCTCGCCGCCGCCGCCCGAGGCGGTCCTCGTGCTCGCGCTCAAGGAAGGCCTGATCGGCAGCCTGCTCGGCATGCTGGCGGCGATCCCGTTCTGGGCCGTGCGGGGCATGGGCACGCTGATCGACAACCAGCGCGGCGCCAACGCCGCGCAGCAGGTCAACCCGGCGCTCCAGGCCGACGCCACGCTGCTGGGCGAGTTGTCGGAACGCGCGCTGATCGCGCTCCTCGTGGACCTGGGCCTGCTGCAGGCGACCTTCACCGTGCTCTCGGTCAGCCACGCGCAGTGGCCCATGATGGACCTGTTCCCCACGCTCGACGCGGCGCATCAGCGCGGTCTGCTCCAGGCGCTGGCCGGCACGCTGACCCAGGCGCTGCTGCTGGCCGGACCGGCCCTGCTGCTGCTCCTGATGGTCGAACTGGCCTTGGCCATCGCCAGCACGGCCGTGCAGGGCTTCGACGTCTACGCCTCGGCGATGGCGATGAAATCGGTCTCGGCCCTGCTCATCGTGGCCTTGATCGCCGTGCCGCTGTTCGACAAAGTCGTCGACGACTCGCTGCGCTGGTGGCAGGAGGGCGTGCTGGAGACCCTGGGGCTGGCGCAGCCTGCCGCTGGCGCTCCCCGTTCCACCGGCCCTGCCGTCCCCGCCCGCTGAGGCGCCGACGAGCGCGCGATGGCCGAAAAGAATCTTCCGCCCACCGAGTCCCGCAAGCGCCAGGCGCGCCAGGAGGGCCAGGTCGGCGTCAGCCAGGACTCGCTGAAGATCCTGCGTCTGCTGCTGATGGCCGAGGTGGCGTTCGCCACCGAGCCCCTGTGGCGCGGCCTGGTCGACGCCATGCTCGAGGCCGCGCTGCGCCAGACCGCGCGACCGATGGACACGACCCTGGCCATGAGCTGGTCCTCGTTCCTCCCGGCCCTCTTCGCGCTGCTGGTGATGGCGGCGCTGCCGGCGCTCGTCGCCGTGCTGGGCACGCTGGCCCAGACGCGCTTCAACTTCGCCGGAAAGGCGCTGGGCAAAGGCTTCGACAAGCTCAACCCCGGCAACAACCTGAAGAACCTGGTGTCCGGTCAGAAGCTCATGATGGGCGTGCTCGGACCGGTGCGCAGCCTGACGCTGCTGACGGTCGCGTGGCTGAAGATCCGCGCCGACCTGCCCGACATCGCGCAGGGCTTCCGCGTGGACGCCGCCCAGGGCTGGTCGATGTCGCTGGCCATGCTCCAGGGCCTCGAACGGCAGTGCATCATCGTGCTGGTGCTGCTGATCGTCACCGACATCCTGCTCCAGCGTTACCTGATCTTCCGTCAGCTGCGCATGGACATCAGCGAGGTCCGCCGCGACCACAAGCAGAACGAAGGCGATCCGATGCTCAAGGGCACGCGCAAGCAGATCGCCAAGGAACTGATCATGTCCGACGGTGCCGACGCGCAACAGCGGCCCAACGCGGTGGTGGTCAATCCGGAGCACGTGGCGGTCGCGCTCTACTACGACCCCGAGGTCACCGAGATGCCGCTGATCCTGGACAAGCGCAGCGACGAGGAAGCGCTCGCGCTGCGGCGCCGCGCGCGCGAGGACGGCGTGCCGGTCGTGCGCTACGTGGGACTGGCCCGGCACCTGCTCGCCTCGGGCGAGGTCGGACAGGCCGTGCCCGAGCACACCTTCCGCGCGGTCGCGCTGCTGCTGCGCGTCATCGAGGAGTACGAGAAGCAGGCGCCGGAACTGCTGCGCCCCACCCTGCGTCCCGGCGAAGACGAAACGCGTCTGGACCTGGCGTCCGTGGACGACGAGATCGGGCAGGAGATGCTGGATCTCGCGTGAGGGGTCCAGGCCGAGGGCGGGCGAGCGCGCACGCGAGGTCAGGCGCGATCGCACGCGATCAGGTGCGGTCAGGTGTCCTCAGACGTCGTCGCGCAATTCCTCTTCCAGGAGCGTGTATTTCTCGCGTCGGCGCGCCAGCGTGCGGTGCCTGTCGGCCGCATCCGCCAACGCCAGTTCGGCGGCGTCACGCTCGCGTTCGCGATCGGACACCGTCCGCCGTGCGGGAGCGATCCGATCGATCTGCGCCTGGTCTTCCTGGCGCCACCGTTTCAGGACCGGGGCGCCGCCGGGTTCCGCCTGGCGTGCCGCCAGCAGTTCGGCGCGCCGCGCGGCCACGTCGGCGATGCAGTCTTGCAGGGCCTGTTCCGCGGCCACTACCGCTTGTGCGGCCGTTTCACTGGCGCGCTGGGCGCGCGACAGTTCAGCCTCGGCCAAGGTGGCGCGCCGGCTCGCCAGGGCGCCGATGCGGCGCACGCCCGGAATCCGCGGGTCCGGCGGGGCGGGCGACTCGACTTCGTGCGGGACCCGCCTCACACCGCGCCCGCAGTCAGCGCATTCAGCCGGGCCAGACTGTCTTCCCACGGTGCCGAGGTGCGCGTGTCCTGGCGCAGGAACTCGATCACCTTGGGATAGTCCGCGACGATGCGGTCCGTCTCCGCGTCCAGACCGGGCCGGTACTCGCCCAGGCGCACCATCAGCTCCATGTCGCGGTAGCCGGACAGCACCTGCCGGATCCGGTTGGCCGCGCGGCCGTGCTCGCGGGGCACGATGTTCGACATCACGCGACTCAGGCTGGCCAGCACATCGACGGCGGGGTACTGCCCTTGTTCGGCCAGCTTGCGCGACAGCACGATGTGACCGTCCAGCAGCGAGACCGCCTCCTCGCTGATCGGGTCCGACCGGAGCTCTCCTTCGAGCAGCACCGTGTAGAGCGCGGTGATGGAGCCGCCGGCGGCATTGCCCGCGCGCTCGATGAGGCGTGGCAGCAGCGCGTAGACCGACGGCGGAAAACCGGCGCGCGCCGGCGCCTCGCCGGCGGCCAGGCCGATCTCGCGCTGGGCGCGGGCCAGGCGGGTCAGGGAGTCCACCATCAGCAGCACGTTCAGGCCCTGATCGCGGAGTCCTTCGGCGACCGCCGTGGCCGTGAACGCCGCGCGCACCCGTTCGATCGAGGTGCGGTCCGAGGTCGCGCAGACGATCACCGTCTTGGCCATCAGCGCGGGATCGAACTCATGTTCGGTGAATTCGCGCACCTCGCGGCCACGCTCGCCGATCAGGCCGACGACGATCGCGTCGACCGGACTGCCGCGACCGACGGCCGCCATGAGCGTCGTCTTGCCGCAGCCGGGTCCGGCGAACAGACCCACCCGTTGCCCCTGCCCGATCGTCAGCAAGGCATCGAGGCTGCGCACGCCGGTGGGAAACCGGTCCTTGATGCGCCAACGCTCGACCGGCGGCGGCGCGTCGGCAATGACGCGACGCAGTTCCAGCCCGTCTTCGCCGACGCGCAGCGGCGGGCCGTCGTCCAGCGGATCGCCGAATCCATCGAGGATCCGGCCGAGCAACGGACGTCCGACGGCGACGTGATGCACCGTGCGCAACGGCCGGATCACGCAGCCGCCGGAGATGCCCTCGAGCGCCATCAGCGACGACAGGAGGACGTTGGGGCCGGTGAAGCCGACGACCTCGCAGCGCCACACGCGGCCGGGCACCGCCGGGTGATAGACCTCGCAGAGTTCGCCGATGCTCGCTCCGGGCACCGTGCCTTCGATCAGCATGCCCAGCACGCGGTGCACCCGCCCGAGCTGGCGGGTCAGCGGCACGCCCGCCAGGGCCGCGGCGACGCGGGCGGCTTCGCGGTCGGCGATCTCGCGCGGCGTCACCATCCGACCAGCACCTTGCGTGGGCCGTCGAACACCAGCGCGCCAGGCCGGATCTCGGCCAGACGCCACTCGCCGACGCGGTCGCCGGGCGCCAGCCGGCGGCCGTTGGTGAGGATCACGTGGCTGTCCGCGCCGAGCAGCACCTCCCGGATGTCGAAGGGCAGGATCACCACGCCGTCGCCCGGCACGTTCACCAGCAACCGGTCACGCCCGCCACTGCGGTCGGACGTTGCGCCGGGAATCGCCGCGGTCTCCGACAGACTCGGCGGCGGGGTAGCGACGCCCATGGTCGACGCGGTCGACGATTCGGGCGAGCTTGCACCCGAACTGCCAGGCGCACTGGCGGGCGACATCGCTGGCGATGTCGCCGTCAAGGGGGCGACGGCGGAAGCCGCTCGCACAGCCGGCGTCGCACGCCGGCCGTCGGTCGCCGGGGTGCCGGTCTTCGCAGGATCAGCGCCGGGAACCTGGGGCGCCTCGCCGTCCGCGGCCTGGCGGACCAAGGCCGCCACGCCCAGCATCGTCGACAGCAATCCCGCTGCCACGATCAGGCTCCCCACGGTACGCATCGACCGGGGCGCGGAGGATCGCACACGACCGCGAGACCGCAAGGGGCGGAGGTCGTCCGCGACGATGGCCGCATCGGGCGCCATGGCGCCCGTCGTGTCGTCTTCCGCGCCACGCGCCGGCTCGTTCTCCGGCGATGCCGTGACAGCGGGCGGCGGCGTCCAGGCGTCCCATGGATCCGAGGCATGACGGACCGTCAGCCAGGTGCCGCCCGTGCGGAAGGCCTCCCCCGGTCTCAATGGCATCGACGTGCCGCTGGCCAGCGTTGATCCGCCCGCCAGGACGACGCCCGTCTCCAGCGCTTCCAGGACCAGGCCGCCGTCCGGTGCCAGGCTGACGCACAGGCGTGCGGACGTGCCGGCATCGTCCAGCAGCAACAGGTCGGCGTCATCGCCGGGCCCCACCGTCAGCATGCCGTCCAGCGGCAGCGCGGCGCCCGACTGCAGGCCGCTCAGGACACGCAGTTCCAGGACATCCGCCTCCAGGGCCAGCGCCGTCATCTCAGTACATCTCCGGCAAGGCGCGCCCGTCCAGCGGGACGCTGATCACCGCGCGCACGTTCACGCGGAAATCCGGCGGCAGCTCGGACATGCCGATGACGGCGAGCGGCGGAATGCGGTCCGCCAGCAGCTTGCGGATGTGCGGCCGCACGTCCTGCGCGCAGATCATGACCAGCGGCCCGTCCTGATGGGCGCTCAGGTAGGCGGCGGCGGTCTCGTCGAGGATCGCGTCGGTCAGGTCGGCATCGAGCGCGAGGAAGTCGCCATAGGCGGTCTGGCGGATGGCGGCGCGGATCTGGCCCTCGAGCTCGCTGTCGAACATGAGGGCGCGCAGCTCCTTGCGCGCCGCATTGGCGTCGCAGATCTCGCGCTGCAGGGCGGCCCTGACGCACTCGGTCAGCACGGAGGGATCCCGCTCGCGCGGTCCCCAGTCGATCAGCGCATTGATGATCATCGGCAGGTTGCGGATGCTGACGTTCTCCGCGAGCAGCCGGCGCAGCACCTCGGCCATCCGGCTGGCGGGGACGGCGCGTTCCAGTTCCTTGGCCACTTCCGGTGTCTTGCGGGCGCACCAGGCGGTGATCTTCTGCGTCTCCTCCATGCCGAAGTACATCGGACCGACGCGCAGCAGCGTTTCCTCGCAGAGTTCGTCCAGACGCTGCCAGCAATCCCTCAGATCCGTGGGCATGGGGTCCAGCGCGAGCGCCTCCGGCTCCGGCAACCAGATGCGCGGCGCGCAGGCCAGGCCGCCGCGCGCCTCCACCTGCTCCGCCGGCAGGCCCAGGTCGGCCGCGTCCCCGCGCGTCCAGCTGCAGGTCCGCAGGTCTTCCCTCAGCCACATCGAGAACACCGGCACCTCGCCGTGGCAGAACTCGAGGTCGGCATGTCCCAGCTCGACATCGGCATCGAAATCGATGGCCGGGGTCACCAGCGCCAGGCGTCGCACGAGCCGGTTGCGGACCTGACGGCAGAGGTTGAGCGCGCGCTGGGCGCGCTCGGGATCGATGCGGCTGCTGACCCGCAGCGCGAAGGGCCGCACGAGGTCGAAGTCGCGCAAGGCCTCCACTGCAGCGTCGCGCTCCTGCACCTCCTCGCGCTCCGCCCTGAGCTTGCGATGCATCATCGTGAGGCCGACCGTGGCGGAGCCCGTCGCCAGGCCGGCGAAGGCCAGCAGCGGCATGCCCGGCAGCAGTCCGAAGGCGAGCATCGCGGCGCTGGCCGTCACCCAGGCCTTGGGCTGGTGCAGCAGCTGGGCGGTCAACTCATTGCCGATCGCGCGCCCGCCCGTGGGCTTGGACACCCGCGTGACCAGCAGACCGGCGGTCATGGACATCAGCAGCGCCGGGATCTGCGCGACGAGCCCGTCGCCGATCGTCAGGATCGCGTAGACCTGCAGCGCCTCGGACGCCGGGATGCCGCGCTGGAAAACGCCCACCGACAGGCCGCCCAGCAGGTTGACCAGCACGATGACGATGCCGACGATGGCATCGCCCTTGGCGAACTTCATCGTGCCGTCCATCGCGCCGAAGAACTGGCTCTCCTCGGTCAGCGCGTCGCGCTGGGCCTTGGCCTCCTCCTGCGTGATGCCGCCCGCCTTGCGCTCCATGTCGATGGCCATCTGCCGGCCCGGCATCGCGTCCAATGAGAAACGCGCGCCCACCTCGGCGACGCGCTCGGATCCCTTCGTGATCACGATGAACTGCACCACGGTCAGCACCAGGAACACCACGAGGCCGACCACCAGGTTGCCGCCGACGACGATCTCGCCGAAGGCCGCGATGATGTGGCCGGCATCGGCGTTGAGCAGGATCTGCCGCGTGCTGGCCACGCTGAGCGCGACACGGAAGAGCGTGGTGACCAGGAACAGCGACGGGAACGACGACAGCCCGGTCGTCTGCTTCACCTGCATCACCAGCACGATCAGGAAGGCCGACACGCAGAGGTTGATCGCGATCAGCAGGTCCAGCAGCCACGTCGGGACCGGGAGCAGCATCGCGAAGACCACCGCGACGACCAGTGCGGTGACGACGACCTCGGCGCGCTCGCCGCGCGGCGCGATCTGCCGCGCCAAAGCCTGCGCCGGCGACAGGAACCCACTCGTCGGCGTGGGGGAAGCGGCGCCGGGCGTCGCGTGTCGAGGAGATGGCAGAGACATGATGGACGGTCAGTCGTGCGCTGTCGTCCGCGGTTCGCCACCTGAATCTGCTGGCTTGCTAGGCCACGGAGATGACGCGGCGGATGTCACGCGTCAATCCCTGTCGGTTCAGCAAGCCCTGCTCCGTCAGCTGGTCCGTGTTGGCCTGCTTCAGATCGGTCTTCACGAGGTGTTTGGTATTGGCGTTGAGCCACACGGCGTCCGGCAGCTTGGGGAGCTCGCCCAGCATCTCCCGACGAGCGCGCCGCAGCGCGTCGCCTTTGACATTCATGACCAGACCCATCTTTGCCAGCACGCCCTGCGGCGCCGGCGCCTGCATCACGTCAAGCAGCCAACGCGTCGTCTTGCGGACGTCCTCCAGGTTATCGGCGCCGGGCGCACCGGACTTCTTCCTCAGACCGATGCCGAACTGCTCCACCTGACGAACTTGCTGGACCATCCGGAGCAGGCTCAACGAGAGGAACACTTCCGCGCCGCGTGAGAGCCGCGGGTCGATGCGACCGCGAGAAAGCGCCAGGGCTTCCAACTGGTCGAGACCGTCGCGCCCCAAGCTGATGGCGGCATCGTTGATCAGCTTTTGCGTCGGCGGCGAGTGCGAGGCTGCCAGCAGGGCCGAGTCCGGCGCGACGGCCGCCTTGGCGCTGGCCGAAGAACCCGCCACGAGGCTCGTCCGCATCAATTGACGCACGGCGCTTTCGGCGTCGCTCTCCAGCTCGCTCATTCGAACGTCCAACCCGTTCGTGTCCGCTCCGGGCGGCAGCTTGCGCAGCGCCATTTCCATCAAGACCCTGCGCTCCGCCGGGGCGAAGCCACCCCTGTCCAGTTCCTCCAGGGCTGTCTCGCGGCTGCCCCGCGCCCAGAGCATCGCGAAACGCTCCGCCCGTTGACGGATCGACTGGAACGCCGGCTCGCCCGCGAGGTGCCGGATCAGCGCGTGGACCTCGTCGATGCGCATCAGGGCCTCGACGCGCTCCTCCTTCCGATCGCGCGCGTCGCGGGTCTCGTCGTGTGTTTCCGTCTCTGCACGCTCGCTGGTCCCGAAGGTGATCTCCTCGGCGCTGGCCCCGAGTCCTTGCGAGTTCAAGGCGGCGTCAGCGGCGACCCGGATCGCGGCACGGCGCTCGGCGAGCTGCGCCAGTTCGCGCGCCGACTCCAGGCTGCGATCCGGGCCGGATGGTCGGGAAAGGCTGGAATTGGAATTGGAATTGGCAAAGAGCCTGTCCCGGCGGAGCACCTCCTGGCCGGGATCGAAAGTGACAGGACTTGCGCGCGGGGTGATCGTGCTCATGGCGAATCTCGGGCAGTGGGAGGAGAAACTTTCAAGGGAGCGCGCGCGCCGTCACGATGAAGAGGCGCTCACGCTCGCTGTTCACGGCGCTGTCGCTGCGGAACAGCGCGCCGATCACGGGGATGGCCGACAGGCCCGGCACACGCGAATTGGCGACCTGGCGATCCTGTCGCCGGTAGCCGCCGACGACCAGCGATTCGCCGGGTTTCACCACGGCCTCGGTGCTGACCGCGCTGTTGCCGACGCTGGGCGTGCCCTGATCGGACGAGGCCTTCGTCAGTTGGCCATCCTCGATGTCCAGGGTGACGCGGATGCCCTGGGTCTCCGCGCCGCCGGCATCGTCGCCGACGATGCTGGGCGTCACCTTGAGCAGCGTGCCGGCGGTGATCGTGCGCAGGTCGGCGTTGCGTTCGCCGACGAGCTTCACGTAGGCCGACTGGTTCATGTCCAGCAGGGCACCGACGTTGTTCAAGGTCAGGACCGACGGACGCGACAGGACCTGCGCCTGCCCTCGGGACTCCAGCGCGCGGAGCCGCAAGGCGAGACGGTTCGAGGCCCAGAGCACCATCGTCGATCCCTTCACGCCGGTCTCGCCGGGGGAGGCGCCGATGTTCCCCTCGGCGCCGAGCGCGACCCGTGTGCTCCCCGAGCCCGCCTCGAGATCGACGGACCAGTCGCGCAAGGCGTCCGCGCTGACATCGAGGATGGTCACGTTGATCTCGATCAGGCGGCTGGGCACGTCCAGCACGTCGATGAGTTCGCGGTACTCCTCGCGACGGGACGGCAGGTCCCAGACCAGCACCGCGTTGAGCGGCGTGTAGGCCGCAATGGACGGGACGAAGTCGGGCTCGGCCGGATCGTTGCGATGAGTCGGGCGCTTTCGCAGGCCCGTCGGCTCGGCGAATGCGGGCAACGCGGTGTCCGCGTTGTCATTCCGCCCCGAAGCGCCGCCAGGGGCCGAGGGGGGCATCGGCAGTCGCGCGGCGGCAAGTCCTGCCAACGCAGCGCCGGGCGACGGCGCACCGCTGGAAAGCTCCCTCGCCAGTGCGGCCCAGGGGTCCTCGGCACCGGACAACGGAGAACCTGCGCCCCCGTCGCGCCCGCTTTCCCGCCCGATTTTTCCGAGTGTCGGAAAGTTCAAGGATCGGGTGTTCGGCAGCACCTGATTCAGCGTGGTCACCAGACCCGGCAGAGTGACGCTGCGTTCGCGCGTGCGCATCTCCCGGTCGGACGCGGACGCATGCTTCAGGCGGAAGACCATCAGCCGCGGGCGCTCCCGGCGCGGTGTCATGTCCGGCGGGACCGCGAGCACACGGCGGACCAGGGCGACATACGCGGGCGGGCCAGACACCAGCACGGTGGGCGGATCGGAATCGAACTCCCCCCAGCCGAAGCGGTTCTCGAACAGCCCGATGCCGACCAGCGCGTCCTTGGCGTCGGCGGGACTTTGGGGACCGAGGGAGATCCGCTCGCTGGTCGCCGTCGAGCGCGCCGATACGTGCAGGACGCCCTGGTAGACGAACCAGTCCAGGCCCTGTGCATCGCACAGGCGATCCAGGAACAGTGCCGGCGACAGGCCCTTGCCGCTCAGCCGCACCTGGCGCCGGCCCAGCGTCGGATCGGCGAGCTTCACCTCGAGGCCCATCGTCGAAGAAAAGCGCGCCAGGACCTGCGTCAGGGACAGCGCCTCATCGGCGCGGAAACTGTAGAGCGTGTCGCGCCAGGCGACCGGCGCGACCGCCATCGCCTCGGTGAGCGCAGGGCCCAGCGGACCGGCCAGCGCCATCGCGCACAGTGCGACGCGCAACGCGGATCCGATCGGCGTGGCAGAGCGTCTCATGTCAGCGCTGCTCGTTGAGGATCTTGCGCTCGATGCTTCGATGCATCTGGATCGCCGTGTTCATCGACACGTTGTCAGTCTGGATCTTCTGCTTGATGGCGATCGCCCGCTCCAGGTCCGCGGGACCGATGCGTTGCATCTCCTCGGCCAGCCGATTCGAGCTGGTCAGGGCCGTCCGTAGCAGACGTTGGGTGGAATTGATCTCAGTCATTCAAAAATCTCCGGAATGTCAGGGGAAGAAGAGAGTGACGTCGGCAGCACGTTGGGTAGCGCGCCGGGCAGCGCAGCGAGCAGCGCCTGGACGTTGTCGCCATAGCTGGCGTGGAGGCTGCCGGCGGCATGCGTCAGCACGCATTGGCCGCGCGTCAGCTGGGTATCCGGTGCGAGCGTCCAGCCGGCGTCGTCCGCGATGTGTTCCAGGCTCGCGATGTCGTCGGGGGCCGCGCGCAATTCGGCGACTCCCTCGCCGCGCGTCGCGCGCCATTCGTCACGCAGCAACCGGGCACTGGATCGCGCGGTCTGCTCCGCAGGCAGCTCAAGCAACAGTCGACGTGCCGCTTGGTGCGCGATCTCGATCAAGAAAATTTCGGCGGCCTCGATGAGTTGTTCACGCTCTCCGCGCATCGCGATCGCGATGCGCGTGGCGTCGGCCAGCGCCCGACGCCGGATTTCATCCGATTCGCGTGCGAGATCCTGCGCGGATTGCTCGCGCGTCCGTTGCCGCCAGCGGCGCTCGCGTTCACGCGCGGCTCGCAGCCGCCGCGCACAGGCCTGACGCGCCGCCTGGACCACCTCGGCCGCGGACCGCACCACGGCAAGGGACTCGCGCCGCAGGACGCCGACGCCCACGTCCTCGCCGTCCACATCATCGATGCGGACGGCGCAGCCGCTCAGCGGCAGACGACGGGAGATCCAGGCGGGGTTCATCTGGCCGCTAGTGGACGAACCGGCCGGCAGGGTTCCGCAGGCGGATCGGCAGCACAAGAACGGCATTCCCACGACATCGCACTGATCCGCACCTTCGCTTCCACGCCGCCGGTGACACCGGCGATCTGCTTCGATGCTTGCCGATCCGATCACCCGACCCGCGTCCGATTTCTCCACCGCCTCGCCCGCGCCGGCACACGCTTCACCATCGCGACTCCAGATCCCAAGCAGGGACGCCGACGACGTGCGCCTGCGCCAGCGGGTCAGGGGCGGCGTCGTGTGGGAGGTCGACGAGGTCGACAACAGCGATGTCCCGTGGTCCTCCTTTGAACTGCGACTGAGGTCCGACGGTGAGGACGCCGCGGCGGCTCCGGCCAACGACGGCCTCGCGCTCGACACGCCGCACGGCGTGCTCTTCCTGGAAGACGACACCTTCATCGCGATCGCCACAGGCGCGCACCTGCCCCAGGGCCTGAACCGCGACACGCGGGAGGGCCTCCTGCGCCTGGCCTGCGCTGCCTGGCCGGCGGCACTGTCCCGCGCGCTCGGTGGCACCCCGACGGCGCATCGGGGCGGACACGACATGCATCAAGCGGGCCCGCGTGGGCTCCGCACCCTGGTCTTGACGCTCGTCAGTCGCGATGGCGCGCGGCAGACCGTGCCGCTCCGCGCGTCGCCGCGCACGCTTCTGGCCTGCGCGACGACACCGGGCTGGCGCGCATTCCCGGCACGGCCCGCGATGCCGACTGCCATCGCGGGGATCTTCCTGGAGGCCGGCCTCGCGCTGGCGCGGGTCGCGATCTCCGCGTCGCGACTGCCGTCCCTGCGGCCCGGCGACGCCCTCTGGCTTCCCTCCGACGGGCAAGCGAAAAGCAGCCCGCTCTGCGTAGTTTGCGGGAGGCGACTAGTGCATTTAGGTCAGGTCGACCACCTCACACGTGAGTTCCAGGGATGGGGCTCAACGGGGGGGTCGCCGTCCAATTCCCCTCATGCCTTTTCACCCCCAACGGAGCCCCGCAACGTGGATGCTTTGACCGTAGACCTGGACTTCATCGTTGGCCGCGTCGCCATGACCGTCGGCGAACTGAGTGCGCTTGCCGCCGGCCAGATCGTCCCCCTGGAAGCGCTGACGCCCGCCTCGGTGCGCATCGTCGCGCACGGCACCGAGCTCGGCGCGGGACAACTGGTCGAGGTCGAGGGACGCCTGGCCGTCGAGATCCTCCAGTGGGGGAGCCCGCGGTGAACGGGGGCGGCCTCGACCCGGTCTCGCTGGCATTCCTGCTGGTGGGCCTGACGCTGCTGCCGCTGCTGCTGGTCTGCACGACGAGTTATCTGAAGATCTCCGTGGTGCTGATGATCGTGCGCAACGCGCTGGGCGTGCAACAGGTCCCGCCGACGATGGCCCTCAACGGCATGGCGCTCGCCGCCACGCTGTTCGTGATGGCCCCGGTGCTCAACGAGGTCGTGTCGCGGCTGCCCGTCGATTTCTTCCCCGGGTCCGGTCAGGCGCCACAGGCGCAAGACCTGACCCCCCAGCGCTCGAAGTCCGCCCGCGTCGGCCTGACCGAACTGGCCCATGCCTTCGAGCCGATGCGCGGCTTCATGCTGGCCAACACGCTGCCGGAGAAGCGGCAGAAATTCGTCGACCTGGCGCGCCAGCAATGGGGCACCCGCATGTCGGCGCCCGAGGGCAGCGACTACGTCGTGCTGATCCCCTGCTTCGTCGTGAGCGAGCTGGAACTGGCGCTGAAGGCCGGCTTCGTGCTGTACGTGCCCTTCGTCGTCATCGACCTGCTGCTGTCCAACCTGCTGCTCGCGCTGGGCATGCAGATGGTCTCGCCGATGGTGGTGTCGCTGCCGCTCAAGATCCTGCTGTTCGTGCTGCTCGACGGCTGGACGCGACTCTTCGACGGCCTGGTCCGTTCCTACGCCTGAGGAGCGCGCCGTGATCGAGACCATCGCGTTCTTCCAGAAAGGCCTGCTCCTGGTGATCTGGCTGTCGCTGCCACCGCTGATCGTGGCGGTGGTGGCGGGCGTGCTGGTCTCGCTGGTGCAGACCGTGCTGTCCATGCAGGACCAGAGCATCCCCTTCGCCGCGAAGCTGCTCGCCGTCGGCCTCGTGCTGGCGATGACCGGCCGCTGGATGGCGCTGCAGCTGCTGGCGCTGGGCGACCAGGCCCTCGCGGCGCTGGTCACCTTCGGAGGTCGGCCATGACGGCCCTGGCGCGAACGACGCGCATGCCCTCCGCACTGCCCCCGTTTCCCCCTGCGCGCCTGGCGCGGCGCGACCTCTCCTCTGTTCCAGGGAGCCCCCGGCTCCGGAAGATTCCCCTCGTGCTCGCGCCGACACCGAGCCGAACGGGGATCCGGACCTTCTTCGAGTCTGTCTATGAACCACTCCACCGAAGCCAATGACCACAACACGGATTCCGGCGAGGCCGTCGAGCAGGTCGAACTGCTCGAGCAGGCCGGGCCCACCGAACCGTCCGAACCGTCAGAGCAGGGCGAGCCGATCGAGCCCGTGGACCCGGAACTCGTCAAGCAACGCCAGCAGCTGGTGCTGACCCACATCGTCAAGATCGCCCGCGATTCGCGCAGCGACTCCAGCAAGCTCAAACGATTCCTGCGGCGCTACGAGCGCTCGCCCGGAGAGCTCGACGACATCATCCAGGATGCGATGCTGGAAGCGACGCGCTGCGCCGACCGTTTCCAGGCGCGATCGTCGGTGGAGACCTGGTTCTTCGGGATCGCCGCGAACGTCGCCCGCAATCACGTGGCGCGCTGCTCCAAGCGCAGCGGCCAGATGGAGAGCCTGGATGAATCGCCGCACATGATGGACGCGGAATCGGCGCACCGGCCGCGCGACTCCTCGATGGACGTCAGCCAGCAGGTCGCCTACCGGCAACTGGCCGGCATCGTCGACATGACCCTGTCCGGACTGTCGCCGGACCTGCGCGGCACCTTCGACCTGGCCTGCCTGCAGGAAGAGTCCTACCGCGATGTCGCGGAGATCCAGGCGATCCCGATCGGCACGGTGCGCTCGCGCGTGAACCGCGTCCGCACGCTGCTGCGCTCGCGGTTGAAGCAGGGTTTCGCCGACTACGCGACCTGAGTCGCGACCGGCGCGCCACCTGACGCGCGAGTCGCTACGCACCGCAAGCGCCCCCATGAGGGGCGCTTTGCGTTTGGCCCCGCCGACCGGAGACCCTCACGCCCGATCACGCCATCCAGCGGATCGCCAGCTGGGTCAGCACCAGCGCCAGGAGGAAGCCACCGACGCCCCACAGCAGTGCCTGCAGGAGGTGATTGGTGCGGCGCTGCTCCACCAGCAGCTGACGCGTCAGGTCGGCATGGCCGTCCTCGGCGCGCTGGCGCAGCACCTCGTGCATCAGCCGGGGGAACTCCGGGACCATCTGCGCGAAGCGCGGCGCCTCCTTCTTCAACTGGCGCAGGAACGCTCGCCAGCCGATCTGCTCGTCCATCCAGCGCTCGAGGAAGGGCTTGGCCGTCGCCCAGAGGTCCAGCTCCGGATCCAGCTGCCTACCCAAACCTTCAATGTTGAGCAGCGTTTTTTGCAGCAAAACCAGCTGCGGCTGGATCTCCACGTTAAATCTTCGTGAGATCTGAAACAGGCGCATCAAGACCTGACCCAGCGAAATGTCCTTCAGCGGCTTGTCGAAATGCGGCTCGCACACCGTGCGCACCGCGCCTTCGAGCTCATCGACGCGGGTCTCGGGCGGCACCCAGCCGGATTCGATGTGCAGCTCGGCCACGCGCTTGTAGTCGCGGCGGAAGAACGCGATGAAGTTCTGCGCCAGGTAGTCCTTGTCGACCCCGTTCAGCGTGCCGATGATGCCGAAGTCCAGCGCGATGTAACGGCCGAAGGTCTGCGGATCCAGGCTGACCTGGATGTTCCCGGGATGCATGTCGGCGTGGAAGAAGCCGTCGCGGAACACCTGCGTGAAGAAGATCGTGACGCCGTCGCGGGCCAGCTTCCTGATGTCGACGCCCGCCTCGCGCAGCCGCTCCAGCTGCGAGATCGGCACGCCGCGCATGCGCTCCATGACGATGACTTCGCTGCGGCAGAGCTCCCAGATCATCTCCGGCACCATCACCAGCTGCAGGTCCTGCATGTTGCGACGGAGCTGGGCCGCGTTGGCGGCCTCGCGCACCAGGTCCAGCTCGTCGTGCAGGTAGGTGTTGAACTCCCCGACCACCTCGCGCGGCTTCAGCCGCCGGCCGTCGGCGGAGAAGCGCTCCACCCAGCCCGCCAGCGTGCGCATGAGCGCCAGGTCGTCCTCGATGATGTCGAGCATGCCTGGCCGCAGCACCTTGACGGCGACTTCACGCCCGTCATGCAGCGTCCCGAAGTGCACCTGCGCGATCGACGCGCTGGCCACCGGCTCGGCGTCGAAGGTGGCGAACAGGTCCTCGATGCGGCGGCCGAAGGCGCGCTCGATCAGCTCGCGCGACAGCTCGGCGGGGAACGGCGGCACGTTGTCCTGCAGCCGCGACAGCTCCTCGATCATGTCGGGCGGCACCAGGTCGCGCCGCGTGGACAGCAGCTGGCCGAACTTGACGAAGATCGGCCCCAACCGCTCCAGCGCCAGCCGCAGCCGCACGCCGCGCGGCTGGTCCCAGGCGCGGCCGACCGTGATCAGCCGGCGCAGGAAGCGGAAGCGGCGGCGCTTGAGCGTGGACAGCGCCAGCTCATCCAGTCCGTGTCGATAGAGGGTCCAGACGATGACCAGCAGGCGGGACAGATACCTCATGCCTGGACCTGGTTGACGGACCTCATGCCCGGCCCTGGCCGTCTGGCATGAAACGGCCCGCCGTGCGGGCCAGCGTCGCCATCGCCGTGGCCGCGGCGCGGCCGAAGCGGCCGAGCTGGTGCGCCACGGCCGGACCGGTGATGGCGGCAAGGTCGTCCTCGATGTCCCAGCGCACGTGATCGATCAGCCAGTTGAAGTCGCCGGCGAGTTGCGCGTCGCCCTGCACCCGCACATCCGGACGCGCGCCGGACAGCGCCGCGAAGGCCGCGGCGGCGGGGTTGGAGGCGTCCAGCTCGATGAGCAGGTCCGCTTCTTGCCTAGGGGCATCCTCGTCGCCCATCCGTTCCAGAAGACCGGCCGGGGTGACGCGCAACCGCAGATCCGGTGCGGCCGGCAGCATCGCCGGCCAGCCGGCCAGCCGCAGTCGCAAGGTCTTGCCCGTATGCGGGGCCAGACGTGCGGTGGCGACCGGCTCGCGGGACATGACATGGTTGAGCAACAGGGTGATGCGATCCTGGACTGCGGGGGCGAGGAGCTTGGACCATTCTTGAAGCATGGGACCGATTGTAGGCAGGCCGCGAGAGCGGTCCGTCCACGGCGGAACCGGTGACAAGCTAGGGGGTCCGGTTACGAGTCCGTGCAACGAATTGAGCGAGAATTTCCGGCTCTTGGCCGGGGAAGGACCACTGGGTGATGTTTGAGGACCGAAATTACAAAAGAACCTTCTACAGCGCGCCGCAGTCGGTCCAATCCTTCATCGCGGCCTTCCTGGAACCGACCCTGATCGTTTTGGTCTACCTCACCCTGCTGGCCTGGTTCGGCGAGCCGGTGATGCGTTCCACGTACACGCTGTGCATGCTGGTGTTCGCGCTGACCTTCCCGGGGCGCAACCGCTTCGCGGATCATCCCGCCAGCGCGGTCACCGACATCGTCGGTTCCTGGTTGATGCTGCTGCTGATCCTGGGCATGTTCGCCTACGCGACCAGCAGCTTCCATTACTTCGAGCGGCCGGTGCTGCTGTGGTGGGCGCTGCTGACGCCGCTGGCGCAGATCGTCGCGGTCGAGATCGGCCGCCGCGTGCTGCGCTGGCGTTCGCGCCAGCCGTGGATCCGCCGCACCGCGGTGATCATCGGCGCGGGACCGCTGGGGGCGAAGGTGGCGCGGGCGCTGCAGTTCGGCCCCGTCGGCGGGGCGGACTGCCTGGGCTTCTTCGAGGACCGCACCGACGACCGGCTGCATCCCGACTGCCTGGGACGCGTGCTGGGCACGCTGCCGCAGCTCAGCGACTACGTCCGCACGCACGGCGTGCGCGAGGTCTACATCACGCTGCCGCTGGGCTCGCAACCGCGCATCCTGCGTCTGCTGGAACAGCTGCAGGGCACGACCGCGTCGCTGTTCTTCGTCCCCGACGTGTTCGGCATCAGCATCATCCAGGGCCGGCTGCAGGACGTGAACGGCGTGCCCGTCGTCGGCATCCTGGAGACGCCGTTCACCGGCGTGAACGAGGTCGTCAAGCGCATCAGCGACATCGTGCTGGCGTCGCTGATCCTGGTGCTGATCTCGCCGATCCTGGTGATGCTGGCCATCGGCGTGAAGATGAGCTCGCCCGGACCGGTGATCTTCCGCCAGCGCCGCAACGGCCTGGATGGCGAGGAGATCATGGTCTACAAGTTCCGCTCGATGCGCTCGATGGACAACGGCGCGGTCGTCAAGCAGGCGACCAAGGGCGACTCTCGGATCACGCCGTTCGGCGCCTTCATCCGCAAGACCTCGCTGGACGAGCTGCCGCAGTTCGTCAACGTGCTGCAGGGACGCATGAGCATCGTCGGACCGCGTCCGCACGCGGTCGCGCACAACGAGGAATACCGCCAGATCATCAAGGCCTACATGGTCCGCCACAAGGTCAAGCCGGGCATCACCGGCTGGGCCCAGGTCAACGGCCTGCGCGGCGAGACCGACACCGTGGACAAGATGAAGGCGCGCGTCGAATACGATCTGGAGTACCTGCGCAACTGGTCACTGGGCCTGGATCTCCAGATCATCGTGCGGACCGTCCGGTTGATGCTGTTCGATCGCCATGCCTATTGATGGCGACCACCGATGGCGACCACCGATGACGACGACAAGAAAGGCACTCCACCGATGAAGCGACTCCACCGCCTGGCCCTGCCGGCCGCCCTGCTCGCCACCGCCTCCGGGACCGCCTGGGCGCAGAGCGATGTCGGCAGCCCCTGGTACCTCGGGGCTTCGCTGGGTCACTACTACACGGACAACGTGTTCCGCTCGAACGCCGCCTCCAACAGCGACCAGCTGACCTCGCTGAGCCTGCTGGCCGGCGCCGACACGCGGCTGGGCCGCCAGCGCGTGCACGCCGACGCGCGCTTCAACGACACGCGCTACCAGCACAACAGCTCGCTGGACAACCGCGGCTACAACATCGACACCGGCCTGGACTGGGAGACCGCGGGCAACCTGTCCGGCACGCTGGACTACACCACCGCGCGCACGCTGGCCGACTTCAACAGCAACACCGGCATTGCCCCGACCACCGAGCGCAACCTGCAGACCGACCGCAGCCTGGGCGGCAGCATCCGTCTGGGCCTGCCCAACCTGTCGCCGTTCACGCTGGAAGGCACCTTCTCCCGCCGGGAGCGCGACTACTCGCTGGCGCTCTGGGACAGCCAGGAGTACCGCCAGAACATGTCCTCGCTGGGCGTGCTCTACAACGCCAGCAGCGCCTGGCGCTTCGGCGTGGCGGGCCGCTACACCAAGGGTCGCGTGCCGTCCAACGGCTTCGAGTGGAACCGCAAGGACATCGACCTCACGGCGCGGTGGCGCGCCACCGGCTCCAGCAGCCTGGACGCGCGGATCAGCCGCAGCACTTCGGACTCCTTCACCGGGGTCACGGGCTCGCTGAGCTGGAACCTGTCCCCGGGCGGCCGCTGGTCGCTCAACACCAAGCTGTCGCGCGACACCGGCGTCGAGGCCTACTACCTCGGCATCAACAACGGCCTGGCCGACTTCAACCGCGTGCAGACGGCGCTGCAGTCTCAGCTCAGCTACCGCCTGAGCGGCAAGGTCACTGCCACGGCCGGCCTGGGCATCACCAAGCTGAGCCGCAACGGCGACATCGCCCTGCCCGGCGCGGGCGCCAAGGACGACTCCAAGCAGTACAGCCTGGGCCTGGCCTGGGAAGCGCTGCGCAACGTCACCCTCGGTTGCTCATACACACGCTTCGATCGCAGCACGTCCAACGTGCTGTACTCCTACAACGCCTACACCGCCGGCTGCTACGTGCAAGGCATGATCCGCTGAGACCCGGGACCCCTTCATGGCCAACGACACCATCCTGCTGACCGGCGCGACCGGCTACATCGGCTCCCACACGTGGCTCGCGCTGCTGGCCGCGGGCTACCGCGTGGTCGGCGTGGACAACTTCAGCAACAGCTCGCCCAAGGTGCTGGAGCGGCTGACCGAACTCAGCGGCCAGACGCCGCTGTTCGAGAAGCTCGACGTCTGCGACGGCGCGGCGCTGGACGCCGTGTTCAGCGAGTACCAGCCCGCGGCGGTGGTGCACTTCGCCGCCTACAAGGCGGTCGGCGAGTCCACGACCAAGCCGCTGAGCTACTACCGCAACAACCTCGACGGCCTGCTGACCGTCTGCGAGACCATGCGCCGCCACGAGTGCAAGCGCATCGTCTTCTCGTCCAGCGCCACCGTCTACGGCCAGCCCAGGACGCTGCCGCTGCGCGAGGACGCGGACCTGATGGCCGTCAACCCGTACGGCGCGACCAAACTGATCGGCGAAGGCATCCTGCGCGACCTGGGTGCGTCGGATCCGCGCTGGCAGACCGCCTGCCTGCGCTACTTCAACCCGGTCGGCGCGCACGAGAGCGGCCGCATCGGCGAGGACCCGCGCGGCATCCCCAACAACCTGATGCCCTACGTGACGCAGGTGGCCGTGGGCCGGCGCGCGAAGCTGTCGGTCTTCGGCGACGACTACGACACCCCCGACGGCACCGGCGTGCGCGACTACATCCACGTCGTCGACCTGGCCGAAGGACACGTCGCGGCGCTGGACTTCCTGGTGCGCGGCGACGAGTCGATCTGGGTCAACCTCGGCACCGGCCGCGGCTACAGCGTGCTGGAACTGGTCAACGCCTTCGCCGCCGCCAGCGGCCGTGAAGTGCCCTACGAGATCGTCGCCCGCCGCCCGGGCGACGTCGCCGCCTGCTACGCCGATCCGGCGCTGGCGCGTGAGAAGCTCGGCTGGACCGCCCGGTTCGACCTGCAGCGCATGTGCGAGGACAGCTGGCGCTGGCAGTCGGCCAATCCCAACGGTTTCGAAGGCTGAGCGGGCCCTCGACGGCCCTCCGATTTCCAATTCAACAGGCGCGGCACGAAGCGGCCGCGCGCGACTGGCAGGGAGCAGTAACTTGAGCAAGACCTCGAACAGCATCGATGTGCAACCGGTGATCATGGCGGGCGGCAGCGGCACACGGCTGTGGCCGCTCTCGCGCGCGGGCTACCCGAAGCAGTTCCTGGTGCTGAGCGGCAACAACAGCCTGTTCCAGCAGGCCGCGGAGCGCCTGGCCGCACTGTCCGCCGAGGACATCGCGGTGAAGGCGCCCATCGTCGTCGGCAACGAGGAGCATCGCTTCATGGTGCTGGACCAGCTGCGTGAGCAGAAGCTCTCGCCCGGCGCCGTCGTGCTGGAGCCGGTCGGCCGCAACACCGCGCCGGCCATCACGCTGGCGGCGCTGCAGGCGATCGAGGGCGGCGAGGACCCGGTGCTCGTCGTCACCCCGGCGGATCAGACCGTCACCGACAGCCCGGCCTTCACCGCCGCGCTGCAGGACGCCGTGCGTCAGGCCAGCGACGGCGCGATCGTGATCCTGGGCATCACGCCCGACCGTGCGGAGACGGGCTACGGCTACATCCGCGCCGGTGCCGAAGGCGCCGGCCTGCGCGTCGAGGCCTTCGTCGAGAAGCCCGACGCCGCGACCGCGCAGAAGTACCTCGACCAGGGCGGCTACTACTGGAACAGCGGCATGTTCGTGCTGCGCGCCAGCGTCTGGCTGCAGGCGCTGCAGCAGTTCCGTCCCGACATCGACCAGGCCACCCGCGTCGCCTTCGCCGCCAAGGCGGTGGACGGGGCCTTCGTGCGCCCGGCCAAGGAAGCCTTCGCGGCCGTGCCGTCGGAATCCATCGACTACGCCGTGATGGAGCGCTGCCCCGGCAGCGCGATCGCGCTGCGCATGGTGCCGCTGGACGCCGGCTGGAACGACCTGGGCGCCTGGGAAGCGGTCTGGCAGGTCGCCGACAAGGACGAATCCGGCAACGCCAGCCGCGGCGACGCGATCATCGCGGACAGCCGCAACACGCTGGTGCACGCCACCAGCCGGCTGGTGTCCGCGGTGGGGCTGGACAACATCGTCGTGGTCGAGACGCCGGACGCGGTGCTGGTCGCCGACCGCAGCAAGAGCCAGGACGTCAAGAAGATCGTCAACCAGCTGACCGCCAGCCAGCGCGACGAGCAGACCCTGCACCGCAAGGTGCACCGCCCCTGGGGCTGGTACGACAGCATCGACATGGGCGAGCGCTTCCAGGTCAAGCGCATCATGGTCAAGCCCGGCGCCTCGCTGAGCCTGCAGATGCACCACCACCGCGCGGAGCACTGGATCGTCGTGCAGGGCACGGCCGAGATCGTCAACGGCGACAAGACGCTGCTGCTGACCGAGAACCAGTCGACCTACATCCCGCTGGGCCAGGTGCACCGGCTGTCCAACCCGGGCAAGCTGCCGCTGGAGATCATCGAGGTCCAGTCCGGCTCCTACCTGGGCGAGGACGACATCGTGCGATACCAGGACACCTACGGCCGCAACTGATCCCCTGACCCTCACCCGGGGGGACGGGAGGGGCGGCGACACGAAAGTCGGGTGAAAGTCGGATACAAAGCCGTCCTCGGAAAGAACAGGAGAAGGCCGTGTCCGTGATCGCCGTCGTCGGGTTGGGATATGTGGGACTGCCGCTGGTGGTCGAGTTCGGCAAGCACGGTCGCACGATCGGGTTCGACATCGCGGTGGACAAGGTCGCCAAGTGCCGCGCCGGCACCGACCCCTCGCGCGAATTGACCGACGAGGAAGTCCGCGCCGCCGTCCACGCCGAGTACCACAGCGACCCGGCCTGCCTGGCCGAGGCCGACGTCATCATCGTCGCCGTGCCCACGCCGGTGGACCAGGCCCACATCCCCGATTTCAAGCCGCTGATCGGCTCCTCGACCAGCGTCGGGCGTCACATGAAGCGCGGCGCGGTCGTGGTCTACGAATCGACGGTGTACCCCGGCGCGACCGAGGAGGTCTGCATCCCCGTGTTGGAGCGCGAATCCGGCTTGAAGTGGAAGCAGGACTTCTTCGTCGGCTACAGCCCGGAGCGCATCAACCCGGGCGACAAGGAACACACGCTGACGAAGATCCTCAAGATCGTCTCCGGCGACACGCCGGAGACGCTGGACGTCGTCGCCAAGACCTACGAGAAGATCATCGTCCCGGGCGTGCACCGCGCGTCCAGCATCAAGACGGCCGAGGCCGCCAAGGTCATCGAGAACACGCAGCGCGACCTGAACATCGCGCTGATGAACGAACTGGCGATCATCTTCGAGCGCATCGGCCTGGACACCTCCGAGGTGCTGGAGGCCGCCGGCACGAAGTGGAACTTCCTGAAGTTCAAGCCGGGACTGGTCGGCGGCCATTGCATCGGCGTGGACCCCTACTACCTGACCCACAAGGCCGACATGCTGGGCTACCACCCGCAGGTCATCCTGGCGGGCCGGCGCATCAACGACGGCATGGGCAAGTTCATCGCGGAGCAGACCATCAAGCAGATGATCGCCGCAGGCTCGCACGTCAAGGGCGCCAAGGTCAACGTGCTGGGCCTGACCTTCAAGGAGGACTGCGGCGACCTGCGCAACTCCAAGGTGATCGACATCATCCAGGAGCTGCGCACCTACGGCGTCGAGGTCTTCGTGACAGACCCGGCCGCCGAGGCCGACGAGGCGATGCACGAGTACGGCGTGCAGCTGCACGCCTACGAGGACCTGCCCCGCGCCGACGCGATCGTGGCCGCGGTCGCCCACCGCGAGTACAAGGCGCTGGCCGTCGCGGAGCTCGCCGGCAAGCTGGTCGAAGGCGGTGCCTTCATCGACGTGAAGGCCGCGTTTAACAGCGACAATCTGCGCGCGGCCGGCCTGCGGGTCTGGCGACTGTGACGGCTGGCGGCGCTGGGGCGCCGCCGTCCCGTCACGCATCCTCTCCGACGATCCGCGCGGATCACAGACCTCTCAGGAAAGCTCCATGACGATCCTCGTCACCGGCGGCGCCGGCTTCATCGGCAGCAACTTCGTGCTCGACTGGTTCAAGACCTCCGACGAGCCGGTCGTCAACCTCGACGCCCTCACCTACGCGGGCAACCTCGAGAACCTGGCCTCGCTGAAGGACGATGCGCGCCACGTCTTCGTGCAAGGCGACATCTGCGACCGCGCGCTCATCGACCAGCTGCTCGCCACGCACCAGCCGCGCGCGATCGTGCACTTCGCGGCCGAGTCGCATGTCGACCGCTCCATCCACGGGCCCGGCGCCTTCATGCGCACCAACGTCGAGGGCACTTTCACGCTGCTCGAGGCCGCGCGTGCGTTCTGGTCCGCGCTCGAAGGCGACGCGAAGGCGGGCTTCCGCTTCCACCACGTCTCGACCGACGAGGTCTACGGCTCGCTGAAGGCAGAGGATCCGCCCTTCGCCGAGACGAACGCGTACGAGCCCAACAGCCCCTACTCGGCCTCGAAGGCGGCCAGCGACCACCTGGTCCGCGCCTGGCACCACACCTACGGCCTGCCGGTGGTCACGACCAACTGCAGCAACAACTACGGCCCGTACCACTTCCCCGAGAAGCTGATCCCGCTGATGATCGTCAACGCGCTGGCCGGCAAGCCGCTGCCCGTGTACGGCGACGGCCAGCAGATCCGCGACTGGCTCTACGTCACCGACCACTGCTCGGGCATCCGCGCGGTGCTGGCCGGCGGCACGCTGGGCGAGACCTACAACATCGGCGGCTGGAACGAGCAGGCCAACATCGACATCGTGAAGACGGTGTGCGCGTTGCTCGACGAGCTGCGCCCCGATCCCGCCGGCCCGTATGCCCGCCTGATCACCTACGTCAAGGACCGCCCCGGCCACGACCGCCGCTACGCGATCGACGCCCGCAAGATCGAGCGCGACCTGGGCTGGCGTCCGGCCGAGACCTTCGAGACCGGCATCCGCAAGACGGTGCAGTGGTACCTTGCGAATGAGGAATGGTCCGCGCGCGTGCTCTCGGGCGCGTACCGCGAGTGGGTCACGAAGCAGTACGGCGCTTGAGGTCCGAGGACACGATGAAAGTTCTGCTGCTCGGAAAAAACGGCCAACTGGGCTGGGAGCTGCAACGCGCCCTCGCCCCGCTGGGTGATCTGGTGGCGCTGGATCGCAGCGACGGCGGCGATCTCGGCGACAGCGACGCGCTTCGCGCCACGGTGCGCCGCGTCGCGCCGGACGTCATCGTCAATGCCGCGGCCTACACCGCCGTCGACAAGGCGGAGAGCGAGCCCGAGGCCGCCCGCCAGATCAATGCGCTCGCGACCGGCGTGCTGGCCGAGGAAGCCAAGACCCTAGGCGCGCTGCTGGTCCATTATTCGACCGACTACGTCTTCGACGGCGCTGGCAACGACTGGCGCTTCGAGGATGCGCCGACCGGTCCGCTGAGCGTCTACGGCAAGACCAAGCTGGAGGGCGAGCAGTTGATCGCCACCGCCGGCGCGGATGCGCTGGTGCTGCGCACGAGCTGGGTCTACGCGGCGCGCGGCGGCAACTTCGCCAAGACCATGCTGCGCCTGGCCACCGAGCGCGAGCAGTTGAAGGTCGTCGCCGACCAGATCGGCGCGCCGACCGGTGCGGACCTGCTGGCCGACATCACCGCGCACCTCATCCGCGCGACGCTGAAGGATCGCGCGCTGAGCGGCACTTATCACGCGGTCGCCAGCGGCGAGACCAGCTGGCACCAGTATGCGAAGCACGTGCTGACGCGCGCGCGGGACAAGGGCGTGACGCTGAAGGTCCAGCCCGAGCAGGTCGAGGCGCTGGCCAGCAGCGCCTACCCGACGCCGGCCCCGCGCCCGCTGAATTCGCGCCTGGACAACCACAAGCTGCAGGACCGTTTCGGCCTGGTGCTGCCGCACTGGCAGACCGGCGTGGACCGGCTGCTCGACGAGATCCTGTGAGAGGGGACAGCACGATGGGCAACGACACCCGCAAGGGCATCATCCTGGCCGGCGGCTCCGGCACCCGGCTGCATCCGGCGACGCTGGCGATCAGCAAGCAGCTGCTGCCGGTCTACGACAAGCCGATGGTCTACTACCCGCTCAGCACGCTGATGCTGGCGGGCATGCGCGACATCCTGCTGATCAGCACGCCGCAGGACCTGCCCCGCTTCGAGGCGCTGCTGGGCGACGGCGCGCGCTGGGGCATCAACCTCCAGTACTGCGTGCAGCCCAGCCCGGACGGGCTGGCGCAGGCCTTCATCCTGGGCAAGGACTTCATCGGCGGCGCGCCCAGCGCGCTGGTGCTGGGCGACAACATCTTCTACGGCCACGACTTCGCCGGCCTGCTGGGCAGCGCCGACGTGCAGACCGACGGCGCCACCGTCTTCGCGTACCACGTGCACGATCCGGAGCGCTACGGCGTGGTCGAGTTCGACGGCGACAAGCGCGCCGTCAGCATCGAGGAAAAGCCCAGGACGCCCAAGAGCAACTACGCCGTCACCGGCCTGTACTTCTACGACCGCCAGGTCTGCGACATCGCCGCCGACATCCAGCCCAGCCCGCGCGGCGAGCTCGAGATCACCGATGTCAACGCGCGCTACCTCGCGCAGCAGCAGCTGCGCGTGGAGATCATGGGCCGAGGCTACGCGTGGCTGGACACCGGCACGCACGACAGCCTGATGGAAGCCGGCCAGTTCATCGCGACGCTGGAGAAGCGCCAGGGCCTGAAGGTCGCGTGCCCTGAAGAGATCGCCTTCCGCAAGGGCTGGATCAGCGCCGAGCAGCTGGAGCGACTGGCGCAGCCGATGCTCAAGAACGGCTACGGGCAATACCTGAAGCAGGTGCTCAACGAGAAGGTGTTCTGATGAATGTGATTCCCACCGCGCTGCCCGAGGTGCTGATCATCGAGCCGAAGGTCTTCGGCGATGCGCGCGGCTTCTTCATGGAAAGCTGGACCGAGCCCAAGTTCAACGCCGCCTGCGGCTACGACGTGCGCTTCGTGCAGGACAACCATTCACGCTCCAGCCAGGGCGTGCTGCGCGGCCTGCACTTCCAGCTGCCGCCGCACGCGCAGGGCAAGCTGGTGCGTTGCACGGCGGGGGCAGTGTTCGACGTCGCCGTCGACATGCGCAAGTCCAGCGCCAACTTCGGCAAGTGGGTCGGCGTCGAGCTGACCGGCGAGAACCACCGCCAGCTGTGGATCCCGCCGGGCTTCGCGCACGGCTTCCTGGTGCTGAGCGAGACGGCCGACTTCCTCTACAAGACCACCGATCTCTACGCGCCGCAGGCCGAAGGCGCGGTGCGCTGGGACGATCCGGCGGTGGGCATCGAGTGGCCGACGCTGCCGGTCGAATTCAAGCTCGCGGAGAAGGACGCCAAGGCGCCGCTGCTCGCGGACGCCAAGTTCTTCGACTGAGCCGCCGATGGCCGCGCCGCTGCTGCATCTCATCGCGGGCGCGCGGCCCAACTTCATGAAACTCGCGCCGCTGGTGCGGGCGCTGCGCGCCGATGGCCGGCTCGCATGGAAGCTGATCCACACCGGACAGCATCACGACGCCGCGATGAGCGGCGTGTTCTTCGACGAGCTCGGCCTGCCGCCGCCCGACGTCTCGCTGGACTGCCACGGCGGCGGTCATGCGCAGCTGACCGCGCGGATCATGCAGGCCTATGAGCCGCATGTGATCGCGGACCGTCCTGCCGCCTGCGTCGTCGTCGGCGATGTCGACTCCACGCTGGCCTGCGCGCTCACGGCGCGCAAGCTCGGCGTGCCGGTGGCGCACGTCGAGGCCGGCCTGCGCAGCGGCGACATGACGATGCCCGAAGAGATCAACCGCCGCGCGACCGACGCGATCACGGACTGGCTCTTCACGACCGAACCCAGCGCGGCCGCGCACCTGCGTCGCGAAGGGCATCCGGACACGCGCATCGTCGAGGTCGGTCATGTCATGGTCGACAACCTGCTCTTCCAGTTGCAGCGGCTGGCCGCCGGCGATGCCGAGGCGCAAGCCGCGGAAGCGGCGGCGCAGGCGGCGCTCGATGCCGCTGGCGCCGGCGACGCGACCACGGGCCGCTTCGGTGTCGTCACGCTGCATCGGCCGGCCAACGTGGATGATCCGGCGCAGCTCGCCGCACTCATGCAATCGCTCGGCACGCTGGCAGCGCGACTGCCGCTGCTGTTCCCGGTGCATCCGCGCACGCGTGCCCGCCTCGAAGCGCTGGGCCTGACGCCCGCACCGGGATTGCACCTGCTGCCCCCCCTGCCCTACCGCCCGTTCCTGGCGCTGTGGCGCCGCGCCGCGCTGGTCCTCACGGATAGTGGCGGTCTGCAGGAAGAGACCACCGCGCTGGGCATTCCCTGCCTCACGCTGCGCGACAACACCGAGCGGCCGGTCACGGTGGACCTCGGCACCAACCAGATCGCTGGCACCGACCCGGCGCGGATCCTGGCACTGGCGATGCAACGGGTCGATGACATCGACGGCCGCTGGCCCTCACCCCTGCCCTCTCCCGCAAGCGGGAGAGGGGGTGGCAGGAGCAGTGGCGGACTCCCTCTCCCGCTTGCGGGAGAGGGTGGGGGTGAGGGCCAGCCCAACGTTGAAGTACGCCGCCCCCCTCTCTGGGACGGCCAGGCGGCCGCGCGCATCGTCGCCCGGCTCGCGGGCGATCTCCTCCGCTGACCGGCCACCCCCGCGTTCCGGGGGGCTCTGAAAGAACTGCTTACAGGTGGATGCATTTCGCAGGTGCGCCACTCGTACAGTCATTCGCTCAGGCGCACGGAGAGGCGCCCGGCAAGTGCTGAGGAGGTATGCCATGCACGTTTCCATCGCCCCGCACGGGGAGGTGGCCGGTTCCGCCGTCGGCGGGCCGCCCACCGCAGAAACAATCACGACGCCCGCGACAGCGACATCCGGTCCCACCGGCATGGCTGTCGCCATCGACTTCGACAGGATCCGCGCCACGCTGATGGTGCTGGGCATCGCCCTGCATGCCGCGGACGTCTTCGTCAGCGCCGGCGACTGGCTGGTCTCCGATTCCCACCGCGGCATCGCCTTCGACGCGTTGGTCGCTGTGATCCACAGCTTCCGCGTCCCAGGCTTCTTCCTGCTATCGGGCCTGCTCTTCGCGGGCAGCCTGACGCGTCATGCCGCACCTGGCCTCGCGCTGCGCCAACTGGTACGCCTGGGCGTGCCGCTGCTGAGCTGCTGGGCCGTTCTCAACGCCGCGCAGACCGCCCTGCTGGCCTGGCATCGCGGCGGTGACCCATGGGAGGCGCTGGCATCGATCTCGACGCCCATGGGCCATCTCTGGTTCGTGCGCGACCTGCTGGTGATGAACCTGCTCGTGCTGGTCTGGGTGGCGATCCGCGGCGCTCTGCCGCTTGGGACCCGGCGGAAGATCGCCTTCGCGTCCCTGCCCGCGTCCCACCCGATCCACTGGATGACCGTGGCGCTGATCGGCGCCCTGCTGAGTCACCTCCTGCTCGTCGTCGTCCGGCTGAGCGGCCTGGCCTATGCGCCGGGACCCGGCGGCCTGACCTTGTTCAACCTGGCGTTCTACGCACCGATGTTCCTGGCCGGACTGACGATGCGACACCACCCGACGTGGCTGGCCGGTTGGCTGCGCACGCCGTGGTGGCTGCTGCCGGTGGCGGCCTTCGCGGCCAATTGGGGCGACGCGGCCAGCGACACGCTGCCGCACGCGCTGGCGCGAGAGGTGGCGCTGGCCGTGGAACTGCTCGGCATCTGGCTGGCCACCGGCGCGGCCGTCGGGCTGCTCGCCCGCTGGCGGAGCCGCCCGCACGGCAGCGGTATGGGCGACCGTCTTGGCCACCATCTGGGCCGCGCGCTCGCCGACGCGAGCTACACGATCTTCCTGGTCCACCACCTGATGGTGGTGGCGCTGGCGCTGCTCCTGCTGCCGCTGGACTGGCCCGCGGCGCTGAAGTTCGCGCTCATCGCTTCAGGCGCCTTGGCGCTCAGCCTGGCCTTCCATCGCTGGGTGGTGCGCCCCTTCGCCGTGACGCGGCTGCTGTTCAACGGCCGCCTCCCGGCGGCCCCGCACGACCAACCCGTCACCGCCACTGCTGGACGAGCCTGACGGCCACGCCTCAGGCGCTTGAGGCGCCCGAGGCACCACGAGGTGCCTCCGCGCCTCGCGTTGTGGCGCGCCTCAGTTCGTGTCGAGCGCCGGGAAGCCCTTGACCAGGTCGTCGACCGCCTTGACCTGTTCCAGGAACGGCTTGAGCTGCGACAGGCGCAGCGCGCTGGGGCCGTCGCAGAGCGCCTTCTCCGGATCCGGATGGGCTTCCAGGAACAGGCCGGCCAGGCCGATCGCCATGCCGGCGCGGGCCAGCTCGGTCACCTGACCCCGACGGCCGCCCGACGCCGCGGCGCCGGACTCGCGCTGCTGCAGCGCATGGGTCACGTCGAAGATCACCGGCTTGCCGCCGCTGACCTGCTTCATCACGCCGAAGCCCAGCATGTCGACGACCAGGTTGTCGTAGCCGAACTGCGCGCCGCGGTCGCACAGCATCACGTTCGGGTTGCCGCCTTCCTGGAACTTCTCGACGATGTTCTTCATCTGCGGCGGGCTGACGAACTGCGGCTTCTTGATGTTGATCACACGGCCGGTCCTGGCCAGCGCGATCACCAGGTCGGTCTGGCGCGCCAGGAAGGCGGGCAGCTGCAGCACCTCGCACACGGCGGCGACCTCGGCGGCCTGATGCGGCTCATGCACGTCCGTCAGCACGGCCACGCCGTGCGCCTTCTTGACCGCCTCGAAGATCCGCAGGCCGGCTTCCAGGCCCGGGCCGCGGTAGCTCTTGATCGAGGAACGGTTGGCCTTGTCGAACGAGGCCTTGAACACGTAGGGGATGCCCAGTTCCTTCGTCACGCGGACGTACTCGCCGCAGACGTCGACGGCGAACTGCTCCGACTCCAGCACGTTGACCCCGCCGAACAGCACGAACGGCTTGGCGTTGTCGACCACGATGTCATTGATCTTGACCATCTCGATTCCCTCAGACGAAGGCGGCAGTATCCCACGCGCTCCCGGCGCGCCTGCCCTCTCCCCACCCCCTCGATCGGCGGGCGCGCCGGCCCGCGCGGCGGTGATGACCGCCTTTCGCCGACACCTCGCGACGGTTTTTCCCGACGCCATCCTGTGCGTTTTGCGAGTTTCAATTTCGAATATCGAACGGGTTATGGCACCCGACATCCGAGTATGTAACGGACCGCAATAAGGGCGTGATCCGAGACATTGGTGGGGTTGTCAATCCTCGACCCGGATGTTTCAAACGGTACGCCGCCAGAGGCGCCGAATATTCCACGGAATCGCGCCATGCGACCCGACGAGTGGGTAGAGAACCCCGGCGTCATCCCCCAATACTGACTCATGGCTGCAACACCTCCACCACGGGGGAGGAAATCGGCAGCCAGATATCCGGGTCGCCAACATCCAGTAACAAGAATCCCGCCCGACGAATGACGCTGTCATCGCCGGCGCGCAAGAAGAAGAGATTGAGGCCTATTAATCGTCAACGCGCTTTCGCGCACCAGCAGTAATCCAATCACCATGACGAATATCTCTTCTTCCCTGCGAGTTTCCGGCCTGAGCGCCTGCGCGCTGGCGACGGCCCTCATGGTCACCGCCTGCGGCGGCGGTGGCGGCGGCAATGGCGGCACGGCCGCCATCCAGTCGCTCGAGACCCCGCCCATCGTCGCTTCGGCCCCCGCCGCCACGCTGGCCAGCCCCGCGGCCAGCCAGGCCGTCGCCGGCGTCTCCGTGCTGGCCACCAACGCCCGCCCCGCCGCGGCCGCCGCCTGCACGGCCGGCAACTTCGGCAGCTTCGACCGCCCGTTCAGCCCGGACTCGCCGTGGAACAGCCGCCCGGTCGCCCCGGTGCTGGGCTCGGCCACGATCCCCACCGCGCTGTACACCCCGACCGTCGCCGCCGGCGCCTGGTCGAGCGCCGCCTTCCAGGCCTCCGCCAGCGACGCGCCCATGGTCGTGACCGGCGCCACCGCGCAAGGCGTGTGGGACCCGGACAGCGAGGTCTACCGCCCCAGCATCACCATCGCCAACTGGCCGGCGGCCACCACGCCGGCCACCGGCACCGACGGCCATGCCGAGATCGTCGACCCGGCGACCGGCGTCGTCCATTCGTTCTGGGGCCTGAAGCAGGTCAACGGCGCCTGGGTTGCCAAGCAGTACGCCTGGACCCCGCTGGCCGGTCGCGGCATGGGCGATCCCTCCCACTACTACCAGGGCGCGCGCGCGGCCGGCGTCTCGACGCTGGGCGGCCTGATCCGCACCGCCGAAGCGGTCGACGGCGACACGATGTACCGTCATGCGCTGGCCATGTCGCTGGACGCCACCGGCCTGAGCGCCGCCCCGACCTACCGCTTCCCGGCGACCTCCGCGGACAGCAACGCCGCGACGACCAACAGCGGCCAGATCCCGATGGGCTCGCTGATGATGCTGCCCGCCAGCTTCAACGCGCAGGCCCTGGCGACGCCCGAGCTGCGCAAGGTGGCCGAGACGCTGAAGACCTACGGCGCCTACGTGGTGGACCGCAACACCGGCACGCCCTTCGTCATCTACGTCGAGATCGGCGCCGACCTCAAGCTGCACCGCAACGGCTGGAGCAACGCCACGGCGAACGACCTGGAGCTGATGCGCGCGGCGATGCGCCCGGTGGAGAGCGCCTCGGCGTGGAAGGACGGCAACGGCAACACGAGCTCGACGGTGACCAGCACCGCGCTGAACCTGCTGTCGATGCGCGGCGGCTGGTGGCGCACCAAGGGCACGGTCAGCGGCGAGTTCGACACCTGGCGCCAGGCGCTGGTGTTCCCCGCCACGACCACGCAGATCGAGCAGGCCAACGCCACGGGCCGCGCGATGAACCCGGTCACCTGGGCCATCCCGGCCACCGGCGAAACCTTCCGCCTGGACGTCGACGCGACGGGCGGCGCCTCGTTCCGGCTGACCATCGCGGACAAGGTCACCGGCGCCGTCGTCTACGACAGCGGCTACCTGAACGACGGGGACTCGACCACGCTGGTCTGGCCGAACGTGGCCGGCTTCAAGGTCACCACCTGGGCCCGCAGCGGCGTGGACAACGTCGAATCGACGCTGCGTCCCACGCTGACCAAGACCGGCGGTCCGGCCGCCAGCGTCTGCGCCGGTTGAGCGGACCGGCCGCGGCGGGCTGATCCACAGCCCGCCGCGGCGCGGTGGTCAGGCGCGGTGTCTGAGGAAGACGCCGCCCTGATCAGACCGGCTTCGGCCTGGAGCCGCGGCCGATCGCGTGATGCTCGATCCCGAGCATCGCCATCGTCGCCGGCTCGTACAGGTTGCGGCCGTCGAAGACCACCGGCTGCTTCAGCGCCGTCTTGATGCGGTCGAAGTCCGGCGTGCGGAACTCCTTCCACTCGGTGATCACGATCAGCGCGTCGGAGTCGCTCAAGGCATGCTCCGCGCGCTCGCAGAAGCTCACGCCGGGCACCTGGCTCAGCAGTTTCGCCGCCTCGCCCATCGCGACCGGGTCGTAGGCCGCGACCGCCGCGCCGCGGCGCGCCAGTTCCTCCACCACCACCAGCGACGGCGCCTCGCGCATGTCGTCGGTGTTGGGCTTGAAGGCCAGGCCCCACAGCGCGAAACGCTTGCCGCTCAGGTCCGGGCCGAAGCGCTCCACCACCTTGTCCACGAGCACCAGCTTCTGGCGGTCGTTGGCTTCCTCGACGGCGTTCAGCACCTTCAGGTCCTGACCGTATTCGCGGCCGGTACGCACCAGCGCCTTCACGTCCTTCGGGAAGCACGAGCCGCCGTAGCCGGCGCCCGCGTACAGGAACTGGTAGCCGATGCGCGGATCGGAACCGATGCCGCGACGCACCAGCTCGATGTCGGCGCCGACCTTCTCGGCCAGCAGCGCCAGTTCGTTCATGAAGCTGATGCGCGTGGCCAGCATCGCGTTGGCGGCGTACTTGGTGAACTCGGCGCTCTTCACGTCCATCACCATCAGCCGGTCGTGGCTGCGGGTGAAGGGCGCGTACAGCGCGCGCATCATCAGCGTGGCCTGCTCGTCGTCGGAGCCGACGACGATGCGGTCCGGCTTCATGAAGTCCTCCAGCGCCGCGCCCTCCTTGAGGAACTCCGGGTTGGAGACGACCGAGAAGTTCACGTCCACGCCGCGTTTGGCCAGCGACTCGGCGACGGCGGCGCGGACCTTCTCCGCGGTGCCCACCGGCACGGTGCTCTTGTCGACGATGACCTTGTAGTCGGTCATGCGCTCGCCGATGGAGCGCGCGGCGGCCAGGACGTACTGCAGGTCGGCCGAACCGTCCTCGCCCGGGGGCGTGCCCACGGCGATGAACAGCAGCGTGCCGTGCGCGACGGCGGCGTCGACGTCGGTGGTGAACTGCAGGCGGCCCGCGGCGCGGTTGCGCGCCACGACGGCGTCCAGGCCCGGCTCATGGATGGGGATGCCCCCGTCGTTGAGCACCTGGATCTTGTCGGGGTTCACATCGAGGCACACCACGTGGTTGCCCATTTCGGCCAGGCACGCGCCGGTCACGAGACCCACGTAGCCGGTGCCGATGGTGGTCACTTTCATTCGTTCTCTCCAGCTGGAAACAGTGGCGGTCGGCGGCGGTCGGTGGTGGCGGCCGGTCAGACCTTGTAGTAGTCGCGGTACCACGCGACGAAGCGGCGGATGCCCTCGGGCACCGGCATCGCGGGACGGAAGCCCGTCCACTCAGCCAGTTCCTCGACGTCCGCATGCGTGGCCGGCACGTCGCCGTCCTGCAGCGGGAGGAACTCCTTGACCGCCTCGCGGCCCACGGCCTGCTCGATCGCACCGATGAAGTCCATCAGCGGGATCGGGTCGTGGTTGCCGATGTTGAACACGCGGTACGGCGCGTTGGACCGCGCCGGATCCGCCTGCACCGGGTCGTAGGCCGGGTCGGCCGTGGCGGTGCGGTCGAGCACGCGCACCACGCCTTCGGCGATGTCGTCGATGTAGGTGAAGTCGCGGATCATCTTCCCGTGGTTGAAGACCTTGATCGGCTCGCCCGCGAGGATTGCCTTCGTGAACAGGAACAGCGCCATGTCCGGCCGGCCCCAAGGCCCGTACACGGTGAAGAAGCGCAGCCCCGTCGTCGGCAGGTTGAACAGGTGGCTGTAGGTGTGGGCCATCAGCTCGTTGGCCTTCTTGGTCGCGGCGTACAGGCTGACCGGGTGGTCCACGCCGTGATGCTCGCTGAAGGGCATGTGCGTGTTGCCGCCGTAGACGCTGGAGCTGGAGGCGTAGGCCAGGTGCTTCACGCCCGAGTGGCGGCAGCCCTCGAGGATGTTGGTGAAGCCGACGATGTTGGATTCGATGTACGCATGCGGGTTCACCAGCGAGTAGCGCACGCCGGCCTGCGCGGCCAGGTGCACGACGCGGTCGAACTGGTGCTTGGCGAACAGGTCGGCGATGCCGCTGCGGTCGGCGACGTCCATCTGCACGAACTCGAACCCGGGTTTCCCGCTCAGGCGCGCCAGGCGGGCGTGCTTGAGCGTCGGGTCGTAGTAGTCGTTGAGGTTGTCCAGGCCGACGACCTGGTCGCCGCGGGCCAGCAGGATCTGGCTCACGTGCATGCCGATGAAGCCGGCAGCGCCGGTGACGAGAACTTTCAAACCTGCTCCCCGGGGATGAGACGAACGCGAAGGCGCCGATTCTCACCCAGCCGGATGACGCCGCCGCGTCCCGGGCCCCGCTCAGTCAGGGGTAAACGCGGGTGGAAGCGTTGCCGGAGGCGGCGCTGGCGCCCTGCGGAGCGGTCGGGCTTGCGCCCAGGGTCGAATCGAGCGTCGAGTCGAGGGTGGAATCCGGGGCCGTCGCGCCGGGCGGCGGACGCAACGCCCGCTTGAGGCGCGTCAGGCCCTGGTAGAGCGCCTGCGGCATCAGGCTCATGCGCAGCAGGCGGCGGCGCTCGTCGGCGAAGACCTGGGTCTGGAAGCCCTTCAGCACCTGGCGTCCGGCGAACTTGTCGCCGTACTTGATCTGGTGGTGCGCGTGGGAGATCCGGAAGAAGTTGTGGAACTCCTCCATGTCCGCGCCGACCTGGACCGCCTCGGGATGCGCGCGGCGCCAGGCCTCGTCGGTGTCGAAGAAGCGGTAGCGGGCCGGCGGCGCGTGGCGGTTCAGCGCCCGGTCGTCGCCGTCGGCGTGGTAGCAGGCGCCCGGCTTGGGGTCGAAGACGATGGGGCCGGTGAACATCAGGCGGATCCAGGTGTCCAGGTCCTCGCCCAGACGCACGCCGACCGGGAAGCCGCCGACGTTCGCCAGAGCGGCCTTGTCGACCATCACCGCCGACGAGCACACCGGCGAGCCCTGCAGGGCGATGCGGTAGTAGTTCTCCGGCGTCAGCACGACGCGCGGCGCGGTCTCGGAGCTCACGCCGAGCGTGCGGCGACCGTCGGGGGTGACGACCTCGTAGTTGGTGGCCCAGCCGACCGCCTGCGGGTACTCCAGGCGCATGCGCCAGAGCCGCTCCAGGTGATCCGGATACCAGGCGTCGTCCGCGTCCAGGAAGGCAACGACTGGCCCCCGCGCCGATTCGACGCCGAGGTTGCGGGCCGAGGACACCCCGCCGTTGGGCTGCTGGATCAGGCGCACGCGCGGATCGCCGTAACGCTGGACGAGCGCCGCGCCGCCGTCGGTGGAGCCGTCGTCGACGACGATCACCTCGATGTCGCGCACCGTCTGCGCGCAGACCGAGTCGAGCGCGCGGACGATCTGGCCTTCCTTGTTGTACAGGGGGATGACGACGGACAGGCGCGGGTCGTCGGACGCAGCAATGCGGGTCGTGGAGGGCATGACAGTCCCGGTGGCGATCGATCGCAACCGGGAGCCCGCGAGCCCGGCAAGGACGTCGGCGCTCCACGTTGTTGTCGCGGGTGCTTGGATTCGCCCCGGCCTGGTGCCGGTTGCGCGCCATACGCACCAATGAGGTTAACGCCGCACCAACACGGCGTCATGCCGCGGCTGTCCCCGAAGGACGGCTCGGGGGACGCCCGCTCAGGGGGCGCCGCGGCGGGCGGCGGTCACGAGGGCGTCACGACGGGATCACGGCGGCATCGCGACGAGGGGCCCCCGTCCCGGCGAGCCGACGACGCCAGACGGCGGGCAGCTCGAACAGCGCCATCGCGGCGCGCCCTTGGGCGGCGCGCCAGAACCACCACGGCAGCAGCGTGCCGGCGGCGACGCCGACGATCAGGTGCGGCCAGGGCGTGGTGATGCCGAAGCCCTTGGTGAGCACGATGCGGGCGCCGCTGGCCACGAGGATGTGGGCGAGGAAGATCGCCATCGACGCCCGGCCCAGCGCGGCCATCCGTTGACCGTGGCCGCCGGTGGCCAGAGCGATGGACAGCACGCACACGGCCGAGAGGCCCAGCGTCGCCGCGGCGAGTCTGAGCAGCTTGGCTTCGCCGATGCTGCCGGCCTGCAGCGCGGCGAACGCCACGCCGCCGACGAACACGCCCGTCAGCGCCAGCCGCCACGCCGTCGCGACACCGAACCCCCGCGCGCCCAGCCAGGCCCCCGCGGCGAAATACAGCAGATGGCTGGAGACGAGCGCGGCGGGCATCGGCCAGTCGCGCTGCTGCAGTGCCATCAGGACCGCGCCGGTGAGCGTCAGCGCGGCGACGCCGGCCTTCGGACGACGCCAGCACATGACGACGGCGAGCACGCTCATCAGGAACAGCGCATAGAGGAACCAGAACTGCGCCCGCGGCGTCCAGCCCAGCGCGAGCACCTCAGCCAGCGTCACGGGCTTGCTGGTCCAGCGCGACATCAGCAGCTCGATGCCGCCTTGCAGCAGCGACCACAGCACGTAGGGATAGAGGACGGTGGCCACGCGGCCGGCGAGGTAGTCGCGCGGACCGCGCCGTGTCAGCGAGCCGACGAAGAACCAGCCCGACAGCAGGAAGAACAGCGGCATGTGGAAGCTGTAGATCGCCGAGTCCAGCGTCGTGAACCACCACGGGTCCATCGCGACGCCGCCGTTGACCAGCCCGCGCGCGACGTGGCCGTAGACCACCAGCAGGATGCCGAAGCCCTTGGCGATGTCGACCCAGTCGGATCGCGCCGCGTCGGGAGAGGGGAGCCGCGCCGTCGTCATCGTCGTACTGCCTTGAACGTCCTTGTGCTGCTCAACGCGGATCCAGGACTTCGCGCTTGCGCAGGCCCTGCTCCTGCTTGAGCTTCAGGTAGAAGCGGCCGCTGTCGACCATCGCCTGGAAGGCCGCCATGTCGCGCGTGCCGATCTGCACCGCCGGATTGCCGCCGAGAATGGCCCCGGGCGGATGGGACTTGGTGACCACCGCGCCGGCGCCCACGATGGTGCCTTCACGCAGCGTCACGCCGGGAAGGATCATCGCGCGCATGCCGACCCACACGAAGCGCTCGATGGTGACCGGTCGCAACAGATCGACCTCGTCGTACGGGATCATGGTCGCGCCCTTGTAGCGATGCATCGAGGTCATCACCGCGACGCCCGGCGCGAAGATCACGTGATCGCCGATCGTCAGGCCGCCCTGGCCGTTGAAGTAGCCGCCGCCCTCGATGTGCACATGGTGGCCGAGCGTGATCCGTTCCGGGAACACGAAGTCGTTGCGACCGGCGATGCCGCAGCCCTCGCCGCGCGACTTGAAGGTCACCTCCGGTGCCGATCGGCCCAGCAGGCGCCGCAGGACGCTCGAGATTTTTCCCATGCCTTGTTCTCCGTGATGGCGAGGCGTCAAGCCGCGACGCCCGCCCGCCAGTTCATCCCGCCCGGTTCAGCTTGCGCCGCAGCTTGCCAAGCACCGCCTCGCGATCCTCGCGCCGCAGGAAGGCCGTCCACAGCAGCAGCGCCGCGCCGGCGCCGACGCTGCAGGTGGTCAGCGCGAGCGCGGGCCAGGACGCCGGCACCGCCAGCCGCGATACCGCGAGCGACGCCAGGAACACCAGCGTCGCCATGCCCAGGATGGGCAGCGCCTCGCGGGCAAAGGTCCACCAGGGTCGCTGCAGGATGTGCGCGGCGTACAGCGGCGTGAAGACGAGGTTGCGCAGCAGCAGCACCAGCCCGCCCGCGATGGCGATGCCGTACAGGCCCCAGGCCTTGGCCATCGCGATCGCCAGGATCAGGTTCACCACGCCGGCCACGACCTGCAGGATGCCGGGCACCTTCACGTGGTTGGTGGCCAGGCTGACGTTGTGAAGCGGCAGGTAGGCGAGGTTGAGCGCCAGATGCCCGGTCGCGATGACCATCACCAGCCACAGCGGCGCGAAGGTCGGGCCTAGCCAGACATGCAGGATGGATTCCGAGAAGCCGCAGACGATGCCGATCGGGATCGCCATCACCAGCCCGAGGTTGCGGACCGAGGCGCGCGCGTAGTCGATCATCTCGTCGAGCTTGCCCTGCGCGTGCAGCGTGAGGATGGTCGGACCGAACACGCCCGACACCACCAGCGCGAAGTTGCGCAGCAGCATGGACCACTGCAGCACCAGCGCATACTGCCCGCCCGCCGCGGCGCCGACGACCTTGTTGGCCACCAGCAGGTCGATGTTGATCAGCAGCAGCGTGCCGATCTGGCTGATGAAAACCCAGCCGCCGGTGCCGCCAAGTTCCTTCACCACCGGCCACGAGAAGCCGTCCAGGCGAGGACGCAGCGTGGGCGCGAGCCGGCGCGACGCCACGATCACCACGCCGATCGTGGCCAGCGCGGCGCACAGCACGCTCGCGCCGACGTGCCACAGCTTGGGCATCGTGAGCTGGAACAGCACCAGCACGACGACCACACGCGCCACCAGGCCGAGGATGTTGCCCAGGTTCTGCAGGTCGAAGCGGTTGCGGCTGTAGACCACCGACTGGAACGGCGTGCCCAGGGTCGTCACCGCCAGCCCGCCCACCGTGAGGAAGAACAGCCAGCCCGCATCGCGTTCCCAGCCGGCGGGCACATCGATCCAGTGCGCGATCTGGGTCAGCAGCGGCAGACCCAGCACGCACATCAGCAGCCCGACCAGCGCGGAGGCCCACAGCGAGGAGTTGAAGATGCCGTTGGCGCGCACCTGGTCGCCGCTGCTCATCGCCACCGTCAGGTGCCGCCCCACCGCGGCGTTCAGGCCCGCGGTGATGACGTTGAAGTAGCCCGCCACGGTCACCGCCAGCGGCACCAGGCCATACGCGGCGACGCCCAGCTGGCGCACCAGGTAGGACACCAGCCACAGCGAGACGACGATGTTCAGCGCGAAGAACGCGACGTTGCTGATCAGGTTCGCGCCGAGTTTTCCCTGCCCCACGTCAGCCCCGCGACGCTTGCGCGCTGGACGAGTTCGACGCGGCCGGCGCCGGCGCGTCGGCACGCCGCCGCAGCGTCGCCTGCACCCGCCCGAGCGCGCGGTACAGCGGCTGCGGCAGCAGGCTCATGCGCAGCAGCCGGTCGCGCTCCGCCGCGAAGGCCGGCGAGCGGCAGTCCTTCAGCACCTTGCGGCCCGCGGCCTTGTCGCCCCACTTGATCTGGTGATGCGCATGCGCCAGCCGGAAGAAATCGTGGAAGGCCTCGATGTCCTGCGCCACCTGCGTCGCCTCGGGATGCGCGTGCATCCAGGCCTCGTCGGTGTCGAAGAACACGTAGCGCGCCGGCGGCGGGTTGCGCACCAGCGCGCGGTCGTCGCCGTCGGCGTGGTAGTACGCGCCGGGCCGCGCGTCGAAGGCGATCGGGCCCGAGAACAGCAGCCGGATCCAGGTGTCCAGGTCCTCGCCCAGCCGCACGCCGGCGGGGAATCCGCCGACGCGTTGAAGCGCCGCCTTGTCCACCGCCACCGCGGACGAGAACACCGGCGTGCCATGCCGCGCGATGCGGAAGTAGTTCTCCGGCGTCAGCACCAGCCGGGGCTCGGTCACGGCCGACACGCCGGGCGTGAGCCCGCCGGCCAGATCGACCACGTGATAGTTCATCGCCCACGCGACGGTGCCCGGATAGGCCGCGCGCAGCTGCCACAGGCGTTCGAGGTGATCGGGGTACCAGGCGTCGTCGCCGTCGAGGAAGGCGATCACGTCCGCCCGCGCGAGTTCGACGGCGCGGTTGCGCGCCACCGACACGCCGGCGTTGGCCTGCCGGTGCAGCCGCACGCGCGGATCGGCGATGGCCGCGACGATCTCGGGGCCGCGGTCCTTGGAGCCGTCGTCGATGACGACGACCTCGAAGTCCTGGAAGCCCTGCGCGAACACGGAGTCCAGCGCGCGGGCGATCTGGCCTTCCTTGTTGTAGAGCGGGATGACGACGGAAATGCGCGGCACGGACATCAACGACGACCCTCGCTGTACGGCGCGGCCGTGAAGTTCAGGCGAGCCATCTCGCACGAGTCCTGGATCGAGCGCGTCCACGGCGGCGCGGCGCGGCCGCCGACGGCCAGCTTCGCGATGCGGCGCGCGGCCTCGACCGGATCGGCGGTCGCATCGCCCACGCGGCCTTCGGGCCGGTAGCCGATCTCATCGAGGAAGTCGCCGCACTTGCGGTGGTACTCGACCAGGATGAAGGGCACGCCCGCCGTGTAGGCCAGGATGCACGCATGCAGCCGCACGCCGAAGATCGCGTCGCAGCGCTGCAGCTCGGCGTAGACCCGCTTGGGATCGTCGTCGTACGGCAGCCGCTCCACATGCGGATAGCCGTCCAGCGACGCGATCACCTCGTCGGTCACCGCATCGTCGCCGGAGCCCGCATGCCCGTTGAACACGAAGAAGCGCAGCGCGAAGCCCTCTTCCGCCAGCGCCTTCACCGTCGCCTTCACCGAGGCCACGCGGCGCTGCTCGTTCTCCAGGTTGCCCTTGCCGTAGTAGCGCTCGACGTTGCACACGCTGACGCCGATCACCGGCCGTCCCGTCGCGCGCTCCGGCAGCACCGGCGCCGCCGAATCCTTCATCACGTCCAGCATCAGCAGCGCCGGATCGAAGGCCTGGATCACCGGCGTGTCGACGTTCATCGCCTTCACGATCTCGAACGAGGCGCGGTCGCGCACGGCGATGTAGCTCATCTCGCCGATGAGCTTGCGGATCTCGCGCTCGCCGTCCGTGGACTTGAACGGACCGACCGACACGCCCGCGGCGGCGATGGACTTGCGGCCCACCTTCTGCACCAGCGACTGGCGCAGCAGATTGACCCACAGCTCCTGCGGCGAATGCAGCGTCGAGCCGCCGAAATACACCATGTGCCGCGCGCCCAGGCCCGACAGCGTGCGCGACAGCGTCTGCTGGCCGGGGTATCGACGCTCGGTCGGGATGATGGCCTGCGCGGGCTGGCTCAGCACCGGCAGCTCGGTGGCGACGAAGGCCAGGTCGCGGGCGCCCCAGTACTTGCGGCTGCCCCAGTCGGCGACGACGCAGAACACGTCGTCGCCGGTGTTGCGGTAGCCGTAGTAGCCGTTGAACAGGAAGTCGGTCATGCGGAATCCGGAAAAGGTAGGACCAGGTCGAGGGCCGTGGGGGGGCGGGACGAGGGGAAATGAACTCAGGCCGCGCGTCCGCGCCGCGTGGCCGACCGCCACAGCAGTCCGGCCGCGAAGGGGATGCCGTCGACGAGGTAGCGCCGCGCCAGACGGCCCGGTTCCTGCGTCAGGCGGTGCACCCATTCCAGGCCGCTGCGCTGCATCCAGCCGGGCGCGCGCTTCACGTCGCCGGCCACGAAGCTGAAGCTCACGCCCACGCCGAGGTACCAGGCGCGCGGCGCCAGCGGGCGCAGCTTCGCGATCAGCTTCTCCTGCTTGGGCGAGCCCAGCCCGATGAAGACGATCTGCGGCTGCCAACCGGTCAGCAGCGTCTCCAGCCGCGCCATCTCCTGCGGCTGCTGCTCGAAGCCGAACGGCGGACACAGGCAACGCACGCGGCCGGCGGCGACCGCCTCGGGGATCAACTTCGCGGCGGCGGCTTCGGCCGTGCCTTCGTTGCCGCCGATCAGCGCGATGCGCAGGCCGGCCGCCGCGGCCGCGGCCATCAGCGAGACGAAGAGATCGGAGCCCGTCAGGCGCGTCGGCAGCGGCGTTCCCTGCAGCTGGCTGGCCCAGACGATGGGACGGCCGTCCGCGGTGAACACGGTGGCATCGGCCACCAGCGCGCGGAAGGCCGGTTCCAGGCGCCAGCGGCGCAGGATGTCGATGTTGGGCGTCACCACCCAGCCGCCGCGGCCGGCGGCGGCTTCGTCGACGATGTGACCGGTCAGCACCGGCACCGTGGTGGCGGCGAACGGCAGTCCGTCGACCTGGATGGTCGGCAGCACGGCCGCGTGATCGGGTGTGAGGCTCATGGGATCAGACATCTCGTTTGGTTCTCACCCAGTCCACCTGACGCTTGACGATGAAGCGCAGGTACAGCGGAATCTTGGCCAGCAGGATGAAGGGCGCGCGGGCCAGCTCGCTCAAGGTCAGGATGTCGCCGGCCCAGCGCTGCTGCGCCAGCACGATGGCCGTCAGCAGCGCGCCCAGGCCCAGCAGCGACAGCACGAACGGCGCCGTCCAGCCCAGCACCAGCGCCAGCAGCAGCTGCACGGCCGTCCAGCCGACCAGCAGCATGCCCAGCAGCGCCAGCGGCGGCACCAGCATGTCCATCACCTGCAGCAGCTGCGCGCCGCGTCCCGGACGTAGGGACTGCCACAGCAGCTTCGGTCCTTCGCCGACCAGCATCGCCAGATGGCCGTGCTCCCACCGCGTGCGCTGGCTCGCTTCACCTTCGCTGCTGTTGGCGAAGACGCTGGTCACCAGCGCGTCTTCGCACAGCAGCGGCGGCGCGCCGAGTTGCGCCAGTCGGACGCCCAGCTGCATGTCTTCCGCCAGATGGCCGCTGGCCAGCGGCGCCTGCACCGCCACGTCCCACGGGAAGGCCATGCCGGTGCCGTACAGGCCGCAAGGCAGTCCGACCTGGTGCATGCCGCGCGGGCGCACCAGGTTCTTCACGCGCATCGCGAACTCCGCCACGCGCGCCTTCAAGCCGTCGTTGGCGGCCGACATCAGGTAGGTCGCCTGCACCGGCCGGCCGGTCGCATGCGCCACGCCGGCGATGCGGGGAAGCAGTTGCGGACCCAGCGTGCAATCGGCATCGAGCACGATCACGACGTCCGGCGCATGACCGGTCTCCAGCGCGATCCGCTCCAGCGCGCGCACGCCGAAGTCCAGCGCGTAGCCCTTGCCGCGTTCGGTCGCATGGGTGCGCTCGACCACGGTGATGTCGAACTCGCGCGCCTGCGCGGCGGTGTCGTCGCTGCAGTTGTCGGCCACGACGACGATGCGGTCCAGGGTCCCGAGCTGCGCCAGCGCCTGCATCAGCGTCGGACGCAGGCCGCGGCCCTCGTTGTGGGCCGGCATGATGACGGCGATGCGCGGCGGCCGCTCGAACGCGGGCAGCTTGCGGCGGTCCGGCTGCAGCGCCAGCACCACCTGCCACAGCACCAGCGCCGCCGGCGTGAGCACCAGCAGGCTGATGACGAGCATCAGCGTCCAGCCCACGGCGGACACGGTCGACAACAGCTCATGCATGCGCGCTCTCCTTCGCGCCCGACGCGGCACGATGAGGCGAATAGGTCTTCGCCGGAGAAGCGTACTCCTCGAACAGCGCGACCAGCTTGGCCGCCTCGCGGTCGACGTCGTGGCGCTCCAGCGCCGAGGCGCGCGCGCGTTGGCCGACGCGCGCCAGTTCGGCGTCGTCCAGCCGCAGGCAGGCGAGCATGGCCCGCGCCAGCGCCTCGGGATCGCCGGCCGGCAGCAGCCAGCCGTTCTCGCCGTCGCGGATCAGTTCCGGGATGCCCGCGATGCAGGTGCTGACGCACGGACGTCCCAGCGCCATCGCTTCCATGATCACGACGGGCAGTCCTTCGGCGAAGCTCGCCAGCACCAGCGCGCGCGCCGCGAGCAGCTCGCTGCGCACCGTGTCGCTGGAGATCCAGCCGGTGATGCGCACGTTGCGCTGCAGGCCGAGCTGCTTGATACGGTCTTCGATGGTCTTGCGCAACTCGCCGTCGCCGGCCAGCACCAGCTCGAAGTCCGGCACCTCGCGCGCGACCAGCGCGGCGGCCTCGATCAGCAGCAGGTGGCCCTTCTGCTCGGTCATGCGGCCGATGCAGATCAGGCGCTTGCCTTGCGGCGGCGGCGCCTCGACCGAATGGAACTCCGGATCCAGCCCGCAGTGGACGATGCGCAGCTTGGGCCACTCGGTGTATGCGACCCAGCGCGACAGCTGGCTGCGGCAGAACGAGGTGATCGCGGCGACGAAACGCGCGCCGCGGATCTTCGCGCCCAGGTGCAGGAAGTCCGGCCGGTCGAACTCCTCCGGACCGTGCACCGTCATGCTGTAGCCGGGGCCGCCGAGCGCCTCGATCAGCATGCCGACTTCCGCCGGGTTGGTGCCGAAGTGGATGTGCAGGTGCTCGATGCGGCCGGCGCGCAGCACCGGCATCGCGGCGCAGGCTTCCATCAGGTAGACGAGGTGGAAGGGCCAGGGCCGGTCGGCGCGGCGGCTCATGCGCAAGGCCAGCTTGAGCGCGGAGAAGAAGCGTCCCGGCGCGCGCGTCGCCTGCGCGAGCGTCGCCTTCAGCAGGCCGGCCGTGCCGTCCTTCAGCAGGTAGTGGGTGCGGGCCTTCTCGGCCTGGTCGACGGGATCGGGCGCGTCGTCGTCCCAGCCGCGGATGGCCAGGCGCAGCACGTCCAGGCCCTGCTGCTCGACCGCGAGGATCTCGCGGCGGATGAAGGTATGGCTGACCTTGGGGTAATGGTTCACCAGGTAGGCGACGCGCGGACGCGCGCCGGCCGTGGGCTGGCCTTGAGGGGCTTGGTCATCCAACTGCTTCGTGATCAATCGTTCCTCCCGGATTCAGCGCGGATGTGTCAGGTCGAGGCCGGCAGCAGGTCGCCGCGGGCCCAGCAATCGCCCGACGCCGTGGCACGCACCACCAGGCGCGAGCCCGCGAATTTCTCAGGCCACTCGAAGGTGACCGACTTGCCGTCCGCCAGGTCGCCGCTGTCGAAGGCGACGCCGCCCTTGGCGCCCTGTTCGCCGCCGCGCACCTGCAGGCGCAGCGTCGCGCCGTTGCCGGTGCGCGCGGTCAGCGTGAGCTTCTGCCCCGGCTGCGGCTTGGCCCAGGTCACCGCGGTGATGTGGCGGCCCGAGTTGTTGATGACGGTGACGCCCGGCTTGGCGTCCTTCAGCACGACGGCCTGCGGCCAGGTCTCGAAGCGCGCCTGCGCGTCGTCGCGCTCGGAGCGCCATGCGCCGCGCATCGACAGCAGGTTCATCGGCTGGCGCAGCTCGACCGGCTTGCCGTTGCCGTCCAGCCAGCCCTTGGCCGAGCTGACGCGGCGCAGCGCCAGGCGCATGCGTTCCAGGTCGCTGGCGGCGCGGCTGTTCCAGAGCTTGGCGGTGTGCAGCTTGGCGTTGCTGCCGATCTCGCAATAGACGACGAAGGGCGTGCCCACGTTGCGGTCGACGACGTAGCCGCCGTAGACCTTCAGCGCCTCGGCGATGCGGCGCAGGCGCGCGTCGTCCACCTTGGAGACGTCGAAGTCCGGCGGCAGCATCAGCAGCGCGCCCTCCGGGATGCGGCCGTTGTTGTTGTTGAGCCCGGAGTCCGCCGAGGTCGCGGGGAAGACATAGCCCGGATCCGCGCTCAACGCGTTGAAGGTCAGCGAGATCGCCAGCGCGTGCCGGATCGGGCCGGCGCCTTCTTCGAGTTCATGACGGCGCACCAGCCCGCCCATGGTCGGCACCGCGGCCGCGCGCGCGCCCTGGAAGTAATGGGCCGGATCGCCCCAGCCGCGGCCGTCCAGCCGCGTCCACGCGTACTGCTTGGCGCACCACTGGTCGTCGACGCGGGTGAGCTTGTAGAAGGAATGGATGATCCCGGCCTCGGCATCGACGATGTCGGCGTGGCCGTCCAGGCCCTCGGCCGGATTCACGCTCGCGGGCCAGTGCGGCAGCACGACCTCGGGTTGTGTCGTCTCGGCATCCGGATCCCACACGCCCTTCTGGCCCGGCAGGCCGACCACGCGCATCGGCGGATCGTCCGGCTGGCAGACGAAGACACCGGTGGACCACTTGCCCGATTCCAGCGCGGGCGCGTAGGACGCCTTGGGGATCTCCCAGTCGTCGAGCGTGGGCTCGACCGGGCGGCTGTTCCACGGCGACTGCGCCGAGAACGGCCGCAGCACCGTGCCGAAACGATCACCCTTGGCGGCGTCCGGCGCGCGCCTGCCCTTGGCGTCCTTGGCCTCCTTGCCGGCGGAGGCATCGCTGCCCTCCCCCGCGGCCCACAGCGCCGAAGGCAAGGCACCGGCCGTCAGGCTCAAGCCCGCGGCCGTGCACCAGCGTCGTCGATCCCAGGTCATCGTGTCATTCCTCCATGGTCATCGGGGACGCGAGGTCCGACGACGCGCGCGATGCAGATGCTGCAGCCGCGGCGGTCTCATCGGACGACGACGTCGTCTCACGCGCGACGACCCGCGCCGGATTGCCGACCGCGGTCGCGCCCGCAGGCACGTCACGCAGCACGACCGACATCGCACCGACCTTGCAGCCCGCGCCCAGGCGCACACCTCCGAGGACCTGCGCATACGCGCCGAGCTCGACGCCGTCCTCGAGCACCGGGCAAGGCCCGTTCTCGACGCGGTTGCCCAGCGTCACGCCCTGGCGCAAGGTGCAGTTCGCGCCGATGACGGTGCCCGGGTTCACGAACACGCCGCCGAAATGCCAGATGCGCAGGCCAGGCCCGATGCGGCATTCCTTGGGCAGGCTGATGCCGGTGATGGTTTCCACCGCGCGGAAGGCCAGCCAGTAGAAGCGGGTGTGCCACCGCCGCGCGCTGCCCTCGCGCATCGCGTCGACGCGCCGGCCATAGCGATAGATGCGCAGCGCCCACAGCGACTGCTCGCGACGCAGCGCGGACGCGCCGCCGCAGCGGGCGAGATCGGCCTGCCACTCGGTGTCCTCGCGCGCATTGCGGGGCGCGCGCGGGACCGCATTCGGCACGTTCGGCACATTCGGCACGGGGTTTCCGGACGTCATCTCAGACCTCCTTCAACCGGGTTCCCCGCCCGGCGCCGACGCGCTTGGCGAGGTCGTTGAACCGGCGCTCGATCTGGAAGGTCGAGACATGCGCGATCGCGAAGAGCACGACCAGCAGCAGCGGCCGCTTCAGATATTTGGTGACCACGTCGCCGCTGCCCAGCCACGTGGCGGCCAGCGGCAGATGCCAGATGTAGAGCGCGTAGGAGACCGTCGCGATGTAGATGAACACGCGCCCGCCCAGCATGCGCGACAGGCGGTGCGACGGCTGCGCCAGCAGCGAACCGACGAAGGCCGCCGCGACGTACGGCCGCAGGAAGCCCAGCGGATTCACACCCGGATGCGGCAGGAAGCTGCAGGCCAGCAGCACGACGAGCAACAGCGGAACCATGCCCGTACGCGCAAGCACGTCGCGTGCCACGGCCCAGTGGCGCGAGTGCATCAGCAGCGCCAGACACGCCCCGGCGAGCAGGTCGTCGCAGCGGAACCAGGTGATGCTGGACGCCGTCACCTGGTTGCCGACGCGCAGCGCGGTGGTCGCCAGCAGCAGCGCGGGGAACAGCCACCAGATCGCGCGCGGACGCAGCCACAGCAGCAGCGCGGACAGCATGTAGAACTGCACCTCCAGGCACAGGCTCCAGAAGTGGTCCACCGGCGGCACCAGCCGCTGCGGCGGCAGGTTGGCGTAGAAGAACAGGTAGCTGAGCGCCGTCTCCAGGCTCTCCGGCTGGAAGGCCCAGACCACCGCCAGGCAGATCCACGCGGCCGGCACCACGCGCAGCAGCCGCCGCGCGACGAAGGACGTCACCGTCGGCCGCTTCAGCAGCTGTCCGGTGATCAGGTAGCCCGACAGGATGAAGAACAGCGCCATGCCAAAGATGCCCAGCGACTCGTTCAGCGGCGTGCCGCCCACGCGCAGCGGGAACAGGTGGGTCCACAGCACGGCCAGGATGCTGACCGCGCGCACGCCGTCGAGCGCGGGCTGGCGCTCGCTCGGCCGGTGGCCGGCCGCGAGGGCCAGGGCCTCGCTCTGATCGCGGTGCAGATCGAGCTCGGGGATCTGGCCCTGATCGCGACCTTGATCGTGACCGGCATCGCGGTCCGACGGCCCGCTCATCGCCCCTGCTCCGCGCTGTTGTACGGCAGCGTGGGCGAGAACTCGCTGACGCGCGGCAGCGTGGCGGGGAATTCGCTGACGCGGTCATGCGGCTGGCGCGGCCGGTACTTGCTCGGCCGGATGCCCCATGGCCGGCGCTGGCGTGCCTCGGCCGCGCCGGCGATGCGGCAGGCCAGCGCGCACACCACGCCCATCGTCAACCAGAAGTACCAGTTGTAGATGAGGTAGGACAGCATGTTGTCCGAGAGCGAGACCAGGAAGTTGGACAGCAGCAGCGCCAGCGAGATCAGCGCCAGCAGGCTGCGCACCGGCAGCAGCGCGCGCAGCATGCGCGCGGTGGACCAGAAGACCCAGCCGTAGGCCGCGACGCCCAGCGCGCCGTATTCGAAGAACACCTGCACCACGGCGCTGTGCGCGCCCCAGCTGCGGCCGCCGGCCATCGAGAAGAAGGTCTGCGAGTGGAAGACGAAGGACTCTGCGCCGTAGCCGAAGGCCATGCGCGAGGTGGCCATCCACGACAGCGCGTCCGACCACAGGAGCTTGCGCCAGGCGAAGGAATTCAGCTTGGCGAACTGCACCACCTGGTTGCCTTCGGCCAGGCCGACCACGCGCTCGCGCACCTCGGGGATGAGCATGGCCAGCATGCCCCCGATCACCAGATAGATGAGATAGCGCCGCTCGCGGAACAGGCCGTAGACGACGAAGATGAACAGCACGGAGATCCACGCGCTGCGGGTCTTGGTCGCGAACAGCAGTCCGATGAGGAGCAGCAGGTAGAGCACGACCGTCGCGGTCGCCAGGAGGCCGCGGCCGGCCAGACCGCTCTTCCAGCGGTAGAAGATGACGCCCACGGACAACACGAGATAGAACGCCAGGATGTTGGCGTGAGGGAACGGACCGCCGTATCGGCCGGCCGAGACTTCGAAGCCGTCCACGCTACCAGCGGTCTTGCCCAGGCCGATGTAAATCAGCGTGACAACTGCGACAGGCACTGTCGACCAGGTGACCAACTTGAGCATCTTGTTCAGATCCGCTTCTTCCCTGACCAGGTAGAAGCTGACCAGGAAGAGCGCCATCACCGACAGCTGGCCCAGGTAGAGCCGCAGCGCCTGCACCTTGTCCGGCGAATAGACCAGCCCCAGCGCCTGCACCGCCACGAAGGGCAGCCACACCATCCACGCGACGCGCGGCACGCGCTTGGGATCGCGGGCGATGATGATCCCCGCCAGCACGATGATCAGCGCGTTGAGCAGGCCGCCCAGGCCGCCGATGGCCGCGAGCCGTGTCTCCTCGAAGATCGGGTTGGCGCCGGCGCGCACCAGCAGCACGGCGAGCAGGAAGGCCTCGCGGCTGTAGAGGAACAGGAAGGCCGTGACCAGCATCAGCGGCAGCACCGCCAGCAGCGCCGGGCGGTCCGAGGCCAGGCCCCCGACCATCACCGTCATCACGCCGATCGCGACCGCGCCGGCCAGCAGGCCGGCCAGGCCGAGCAGCGACATCCCGTCCAGGCCGTCGCGCCAGACGTGCCACGCGCCCGTGATGCGTCCGACCGCGCCTGTCGCCCGATCTCCGCGCCCCTCGCTGGTGGCGTTGCCTGACCCTGCCCGCAATCCGATCCTCATGCCGCCGTCATCCTGTCGCTCTGCACCGGGCCTTCAGCGCACCAGCAGCGGCCGCGTGCCCGGAGGCACCGCATCCACCAGCTCGCGCAGGAAGCCTTCCATCACCACCTGCGACTGCGCGGCGCCCTCGGGCCGGTTCAGCCGCTGCGACGCGCGCACCAGCATCCCGTCGGGGATGCGGCCGCGGAAGCCCTCGTTGAGGATGTACCAGCGCGCGGCCAGACCGTCGCCGCCGTATTGCGTGCCGATGCGGATCCAGTAGCGCACCGCCTCGTAACCGCCGCCGCCGCGGGCCTCGGTCAGCAGCTGCGTCGTGGGCACCGGCGCGGCGCGACCGGCCGTCTCGACCGCGCGGCCGTCGCCGATCGAGCGCACGAAATAGCCTTGCGCCGGATAGCAGACCTCGGGCCGGTGGACCTTGACGTCCTGGCGCTGGCGCTCGCCCCAGGCCAGCGCCACCATCACCTGCTCGCCGTGGCTGTTGACGTAGGTGCGCATCACCGTCTGGTCGTAGGGCTGCTCCTGCACCGTCTCCACGCCCTGCGAGACATCGATCTGCGGCGCCGAGTCCGCGATCGCGCGCCAGTCGCCGAAGACCTTGGGCACGGTCGCGTCCAGGCTGGGCGCGCCCTGCACTGCCTGCAGGCGCGGCGTGGCCAGCCACGCGCCGCCGGCTGCGACGACCATCAGTGCGACGCCGGCCAGGCAGGTGGCCACCGACAGCTTGGGCAGGCGCAGCATCGACGACGGGGGCGGCGTCGATGACGGCGGAGTGGACGGCGCGCCGGAGGTGTCAGGCGTTCCGGGATTCATCGACGTGTTCATGCGACCTCCTTGCCGCGCAGGCGGGCCCAGCGCAGCGAGAACGTGCGCAGCAGGCCATCGACGACGACGATCAGCATCAGCGCCGTCAGGAACAGGGCCATGCCGGAGAACTCGTGCATGAAGCCCTGCCCCACGTCGTCGCCGAAGTGGTAGGTCAGCAGCGCGAGGATCAGGATGCGGATCACGTTGGAGCAGTAGGAGATCGGCACGATCAGGATGGCCAGCGCGATGTTGCGGAACACCGATTCATGGCGCACCACGTTCATGTAGAGCAGGCCCAGCGCCTCGAGCGTGAACAGCGAGTTCAGGCCCGCGCAGGCGTCCGCCACCATCAGCTGGTACGGGCCGATCTGCAGGATCACGCCGGCGCGCGCGACCGGGTAGCCCAGCGCGAACATCATGTGCTCGGCGCCCCAGGACGCGGCCAGCTTCATCGGCTGGGTGATGACGTCGACGATGGACGCGGGCAGCGGCACCGCGAAGAGCAGCAGGAAGAAGGCGAACCAGTAGCGGCGCGCGATCGCGGGACCGGCCAGGATCAGCGCCAGTCCGAGCAGGACCGGCAGCAGCGAGCCCAGCTCCAGCAGCGCGATCGACTGCGAGCGTCCCAGCACGTAGCCCGCCAGACCCAGCACCAGCACGGACCAGCCGGCCACCGGCGCGGGCTTCACGGCGAAGGTCTCGCCCTGCGACGCCAGCCGGCGGGTCTGGAAATAGAAGTACCAGGCCGACAGCGCCAGCACGATCGGACCGTGGGAGTTGCGGTCGCCGCGCCAGGGGCCGTGGATGAAGTCGATGAAGGTCGGCACGTACAGCAGCGCCAGGCCCACGGCCAGCGCCAGCAGCGCCAGCCGGTTGAGTGCCCAGAAACCGCGGCCCGGCCCGGGGCCGGCGCGGTCACCCGAGCGGAGGAACAGATTGCTAGCCATGACTTTCACTGCGATCCCTACAAAACTGTCGGCGACGCGACGGCAGCCCGGATCGGTCCGGGCCAGGACGCTCTACACCCCGCGGTTGCCGCGGCGCCGATTTGGGATGCACCGCTAGGCGCAAACCGGAGCCATAGCCCAGCTATGGCGAGGATTTGCAACGACGCGGGGCGCCCAAAGCGGGGCTGCGGCGACCGTGGGGTCAGTATTCGTTCATGACGGTTCCCACCAGCGTGGTGGAGACTCCGTCGAGGCTGTCGGTGAGTTCCTGCAGCGCGGTGACCCGCGACTTGTTCTGGCGCGCGAGCACCAGCGCCGCGCCGCAGCGCGCGGCCACGATGGCCGCGTCCGCGCCGTACTGGCCCGCGGAGGTGTCCACCAGCACGTGGTCGAACTTGCCGGCCAGCTCCCGCATCAGCAGCCCGAAGGCGGGACGCTCCAGCAGCTCCACCGGGTTGGGCGGCACCGCCCCGACCGGCAGGATGAACAGGCTGTTCATGCCCTCCACCTGCTGGATCACGCGCGGCTCGCTGCGGCCCGACAGGATCGAGGACAGGCCGGCCTGGTTGTTGACGTCGAAGATCTCGTGCTGGCGCGGGCGGCGCAGGTCCGCGTCCACCAGCAGCGTGCGTCCGCCGAGTTGCGCCAGCGTGACGGCCAGGTTGGCCGTGAAGTAACTCTTGCCGTCCAGCGAGTCGGGGCTGATCACGGCCAGCGCGCGGCGCGCTTCGTTCTCGCGGTACAGCCGCATCGTGATCTGGCTGCGGATGCCGCGGAAGACTTCGGCCTGCGACGAGAACGGCGTGTTCAGCGCCACCAGCTCGGGGCTGCGGACCTTGCGCTCGCTCGGGGCGTAGGGGTAGTGGAACTGCTTGGACAGCGCCTCCAGCACGTCCTCGGCGTTCGCATAGCCCAGCGCCACGGCGGCTTCGCCGAAGCGGATGCCGCGTTCGCGCTGGTACTGCAGCACGCGCTCGACCTGGTCGGCGCTGAGGTTGCGGGTCTCGGCGATGATCGCGCCGATCGAGCGGTCATGCACGCCCGGGCCGGAAGACTTGCTGTTGATCGGTGCGTCCACGGATTTCCTCTGGGCCAACGGGATGGGTTCCTTCACATCGGACATCAGGCGGTCCCTCGGCTGGGTCGGGCGGAGTTCCCGAGCAGTCGACGTTCCGCCGTCGGCAGCGCCGAGGCGCGCCGGCCCGGCGCGGGCAGCACGCCCAGCATCGGCAGCACGGCCATGACGTCGTCGGCATCGCGCACCTTGCGGTCGCGCATCTCGAGCAGCAGCGCCAGGCCCACCGCCAGGATCACGCTGGCGACGAAGGCCAGCGCCGTGTTCAGCAGGATCTTGGGCGACGAGGGCTTCAACGGCGCGACCGCCTCGGTCAGGATGTTGACGTTGCTCTGCGTGGTCTGGCTCTCGAGGCTGGTCTGCGTCAGCCGCGTCGTGATGTTCTCGTAGGCGCGCTGGGCGCTCTCGGCCTCGCGCATCAGGCCGCTGGCGTCGTCGCGCGCGGCCTTGAGCTTGGCGACCTTCTCGCGCTGCGTTTCCAGCGCGGCGCGGATCTCGCCTTCGCGCTGCTTGTTGATGTTGTTGGTGACGGTCACGCCGCCGCTGACGCGGCCGATCTCGGCGCGCAGCTTGCTGCGCACGTCCGCCACCGAGGCCTTGGCCTCGATCACCTGCGGATGGTTGTCGCCGTAGCGCGTGCTGAGTTCCTGCAGCTTGCCTTCGGCGCGGCTCAGGTCGGACTTGAGCTGCATCACCACCGGGTTGGACAGCACGTCGGGCAACTGGTCCGCGCCGCGCGCGGCCTGGCCCTGGCGGCTGCCGGACTCGGCCGACAGCGCCTGCAGCGCCACCAGCTGCGAGGACAGTTCCGAGAGGCGGTTGCTCTCGACGTCCAGGCGCTCGTCGGTGGCGATGATGCCGTGCTCGCGCTCGTAGGCGGAGAGCTTGGCGCGCGTGCTTTCGAGCTTCTCCAGCGCGACCTTGGCCTGCTGGTCGAAGTAGCCGGCGTACTGGCGCGCGGGGTCCACGCGCAGGTCCAGCGTCGTGGCGACGTAGGCCTTGACGAAGGCGTTGGCGAGCGCGGCCGCGAACTGCGGATCCGGCGCGCGGTAGGCCACCGTCAGCACGTTGCTCTCCTTGGAGGGCTTCACGTCCATGTTGGCCTGCAGGAAGGCGATGAGCCACTGCTCGATCGTGCCTTCGCCGCTGGTGGCGGTCTGCCACTGCTCGCGGATCGCGGGGACTTCCGCCAGGCGGAGGTCGCGCACGACGCGCAGCGCGACGCGGTCGCTGTTGATCACGTCGACCTGCGTGTTCATGAAGGCCGGCGAGGCCAGGCCCGGATAGATCAGCGCGGAGATCGGATCGGGCTTGGCGTCCACCACCACCGAGGCCGTGGCGACGTACTTCTTCGACAGCATCAGGCTGACGCCGAAGGCGGTCAGCGTGGTCAGCAGCACGACGAGCAGGACCAGGGACCAGCGCGCGCGCAGGATGGAAATCAGTTTGCTTGGCGTCACGGGCACTCCTCCGCCGGACCTTGGCGGTCCGGCATCACACAACTCAGAACAGGCTCTCTCGGACGAAGATCACGTCGCCGTCCTTCAGCGCCTCGTCCATGGCGGGCTTGATCTCCTGCACCTTGCCCGTCGTGTCCTTGCGGTGCACGCGGATGCCGCGGTCGGTGCCGCGCAGCGTCAGACCGCCGCCGGCGGCCAGGCCCTGCAGCAGCGTCATGCCGCGTTCCAGGCGGATCTGGCCGGGCTTCTGGACTTCGCCGTAGATGTAGACCATCGGGAAGCGGTCGACCCACAGCACGTCGCCGTTGAGCACGACCACGTCCTGCTCGCGGCCGTTGGCGCCGAACAGCGTGGGCAGGTCGACTTCCAGGCGGAAGGGCTTGCCGCCGCGCACGCCGCTCAGCACGACCGTGTCGCCGCCGGTGGAGGCCACGCCGCGGGCGTTGGCCAGCAGGTCGGTCAGGCGCGTGTCGGCGACTTCCAGCGGATAGCGACCGGGCTGGTTCACCTGGCCCAGCACGCTGGCCTGGTTGCCGGTGACCTTCAGGACCACGATGGTGACCTGCGGCTGCTTGACGAAGTTGCCCTTCTTCAGGCCGTCGGCGATGCGCTGTTCAGCGTCGCTGATGGACAGGCCGCCGATGCGGATGGAGCCCAGCAGCGGGAAGGTGATGGTGCCGGCTTCGGAGACGCGGGTCTCGAGCAGCATGTCCGGGTTCTGGAACACGCTGATGCGGATGGCGTCGCCCGATCCCAGGCGGTACTCGGCGGTGGCGCCGGAGGCCAGGCCGGTCGGCGCGGCGGGCACGGTCGAAGCGGCGGCCGGACGGGCCGGCGCCTGCGCGACGGCGCCGCTGGAGAGCGACAGTGCGAGCACGGCCGTGACGGCGGTGGCGGCCGCCGAAGCGAAGGAGAGGATCGGGAAGCGACGCGTATTCATCATTTGATGCCTAGGCCCTTGGCAAGGTTGTTGTCCACCGGGCCGCTGGCGCCGGTGGGGCTGTCGGAGGCGGCGGGCTCGAGGGCCGGTGCCGCGGGAGTGGGGGTGGACGCGGGCGTCGCTGCCGGGGTGCCGGCAGGCGCGGAGGCAGCCATGTCGGCGAACTTGCCGACGTATTCGATCTTGGCGTTGTCGCGCATGGCCTTGATGTCCTTGGCGACCAGTTCGGCCTTGCGCTGGTTCAGCAGGAACATCTCGATGGAGGGGCGCGCCTGGGCTTCGGTGGCGGGCTGGCGTTGCGAGCCGGCGAGGAAGAGCACGGTGAGGCCGTTGGGCTGGCCGTTCATGATGAACTGGCCGTCCTTCAGACGAGAGATCGCGTCGAGGTTGTTGAGCGGGATCTGCTCGGCCGAGCGCACGATCTGCGAGCCGACGAACTTGAAGTTGTCGCTCTTGAGCGATTCGAGGAATTCGGGGAGGGTCTTGGCCCCCTGGAGCTTGGCGCGGATCGCTTCGAACTGATCCGGCTTGGCCTCGATGTTGATTTCCTGCAAGTTGTAGATGCGACGCTCGGCAAAAAGTGCCGGTTTGTCGTTGTAGTACTGCTTGATTTCCTGGTCGGAGGGCTTGGTGGCCGTCTCGCCGATGCGGTCAGCATAGGCCCTGGCGATGATCTCCCGCTTCGCGGTTTCGATCTGTTGCACCACCCGCGGATCGCGATCGACCTTGAGGTCCTGGGCCTTCTGCACGGCCAGTTCCTGGTCGATGAGGCGCTCGAGGATCTGACGCGATGCGGCGTCGACCTGCTCGGGCTTCACGTTGGGCTGGCGTTGCAGCACGAAGTTGATCTGGTGGACGGTGATCTCTTCCTTGTTCACCTTGGCCGCGGTCTGCGAGGCCTTGGCGCCGCTGCCGCCGCCGCAGGCGGCGAGCACCGCCGTAGCCAGTACGGCGGCGGAGATGGCAGCAAAAGAGGCGAAGGCCGGTTTGGCCTGTCGCGCTTGTTGTCCGTGATCCCGATTCCTCATCGCATGCATGGTGTCGACCTTGATGTTGTATCTGTCCGGCGGCCCCTCGAGGGGTGCTCTACGCGTACGCGAGCGGCGAGTGTAGCCCTGCACCATGACTGAACTTACCCGTTCCGGAGGGCTTCAAAGCCCCTATCCCGGGTTCGCAGGGGTCCATAGCAAGAATGGGTCCCGGGCCTGCCTTTCAGGCGGTCGCAGACCCCGTGAACAAGGGGGATCTGGCCTGTAAAGACAGCGAGGAAAACGTGCGCCGGAACGTCATTGCAACGGCTTGAAAAAGCCGTCAGCAGACGAGGCGGAATGGAGGCGCCGGGCACGCGGAAGTGGGCGCGAAGGCAGCCCGCGAGATGCTCCGCCAACGCGACGCTCACGGAGAGACGACGCGAGACTGCTGCACATGGTGCTGGCCGCCCATGTTCGTGCGTCCAAGCAGCGAAAGAAGGACAAGAGGAGGGCGAGCAAGTCATCCCGACTTGTGTCGCCGCCACCTCAAGACTCCGGCAGGTTGCGAGCGGGAGTTCCCGCTCGGGCTAAGCAATCACTTGTTTTGGAGCCCCGCCCCCATGGCTTGACGGAGCTGCAATTTCCAAGTGGGCCAGGAAAGCTCTTGATCGGTGGTCGGGCCACCAACCCAACGTGTGGCGTTCGCCACCTTCAGCAGAGTGTCAAACCTCTTGCTGTCGATGGTCTGGAACGAGACGTAGCCATACACCTGACATCCATGGTTTTCGAAGGCCAAGGTGGCGGATTGAGGCCCCTTGGGGGAACGAATGCGGTCCTCCGAATAGGCAGCAGGCATGAAGTACAACGTCAACGATTCCCTGGCAAGCGCTTCGCGAGTCCAAACGCCCGACTTACTTTGCCACTCGAAATCCACCGCGTTGGGCCCGATTGCAAGAACGGCGACGCCTTTGGGCCCCGTGTATTCTTCCGTGCGCCCCCAATAGTGTCCCTTGGGAATTACCTCACGCTCTAACGAATAGATTTTCCAATCGCTTGGCAGGATTTTTTCAACGGATGAAAGTCCGCACGAACTCGGAGACGTGCTTCCGTACGCCAACTGGCATATCGACAACCAAAGGATGAGGGCAAAGATTCGAATCAAGGAATCTGAAAATGTTGAATGTTCATCGACGTGGTGCGTTGGCCGCTGGACTCGGAGGAAGAATTGTCGGCCTGGGTGTTGGAAGGATTTCGTCAAATCGTCCCCCAGGCACGCCAGGGCTATGCAGATCATTTGCGGAGAGGACTCTATCGATAGCATTCTGGCAGTCGTCTACATACGGAGTCCAGAGCCCCCAATTACCCCAGGTTTTCATATCCGCCATGACCTTTGCCTCTTTACCTTCGCTCCCCTCCACGACACGGCAAGCGTCTCCTGAAGGTCCCGCTTCGTCATCCCCTCTTCCTGGAATGATGGACATTCCGAAAACTGCTCGCCGGCCCGCCGCGGTTGAGGTGGTCGTGTCCCAAAGATATGCGTGATTGCCAGGCATCCCCCTTGCCTTTCTCGAGCACACCAACACCTCGAGTCCGCTCGGGTCGATATATTGAACAGAATTCCCGCCGACGTAAGCGTAAGTGTTGATTCCGCCGCCCAGTCCAATCGGATCACTTTGAACATATCTCCCGGTCGTCCCGTCATAGTCCCGGAAGTAGTTGTAGTTCAAACCCGACTCGCTGTCGAAGAACTGTCCAGGGAAGCGCAGATTGAACGTGACCACCGACAGTCCTGAAGGCGCCTGCTCCGGCTGCCCTGTGCCGAACGGCTCGCTGATCCAGCGCCAGCGCAGGGCGTCGTTCTTGTCGATGAGGACACGCGGCGCGTTCAGGTGGTCGGGGTACACGAGCAACGGCAATGTCGACGCCACCGATCCCAAGAGCACCGCCACCGGTGTTTCACCCAGCCACACGAACTCCTGCACCGGGCCCGTTGCGTTGTATTCGCCGAGCAGGTGACCTTCCTGGTCATAGGCGAAGTTCCGCAGCCCCAGGCTGTGCTCCTTGCGCAGCCGCTGACCACTGGCGTCGTACTGGTAGCTCGTGGTCAGTGTGCCCTTCGTGAGCGTCTCCAGCCGGTTGTTCAGCCCATACGTCGCCGTGTATCCCAGCCCGGTGTCGCTCAGTGTGTTGCCGGCCGCGTCGTAGCCGAAGCCCCGCGCGGGGTTGGAGACGCTCGTGAGACGGTTGCTGGTGGCCGCGGTTGTGTAGCCGCGGGATGCGCCGTTGATCGCCATGCTCGTTCGGTTGCCATTGGCGTCGTATCCGATCGCCCAGGTGTTTGACGGCGTGACGATGCTCGTCAGGCGGCCCAGTTCGTCGTAGCCGAAGCTCTGGTTCATCGCCTGCGCCGCCGCCGTGGCTTGGCCGGTCACCGCATCCAGGTGCGTGTAGCTGACGATGCGGTCCGCTGCGTCGTAGGTGATGTCGCGCACCACCGCACCCAACGGATACCGCACCAGACGGCCGAACTGGTCGCGCACCCGCTCCTGCAACTTTGTCCCGTTGGTCATCTGCATCTGCCAGCTGCGCACCGGTCCGAATGGCTCCCATTGGATGTCGCTGATCAAGGGCTGAGCCGGGCTCGACGCGTTCGGCGCCAGACTCATGCTCACTGGCAGGCCGCCGTTGTACTGGATCGTCAGCACCCGGCCCGACGGGTAGGTGAGGCTCGTAACGTGGCCCACGGCGTCATACCCGTAGCGCGTGGCAGATACCCACGTGCCGACAGTCTGCGTCACCGTTGTCAGTCGTCCCAAAGAGTCGTAGGCGTACCTGGTCGATCCACCGGGGAACGTGGCCGTCGTCAGCCGGCCGATGCCGTTGCTGAAGCCCGTGCCGGTTTCGTCATAGGTCCAGGCGTAGCTGACGGGCGCCTGTCCGCTCTTCGTGTACACCGCCGAGGTGAGCCGGTCCAGGTCGTCGTACCCCAAGGTCGCCAGTACGCCCCGGCTGTCGGTCCGCGTGAGTACCTTGCCGGTCGCGTCATACGTGATGTTGGCCGGCCCCGTGTCCGGGCTGGTCAGCTGCGTGAGATCACCCAGGCCGTTGCGCTGGTACGCCGTCACGAGGTTCCGTGGATCCGTGACTTGCTTGAGCTGATCGATGCCGTCGTAGCCCAGCTGCGTCACGCCATTGCGGGCATCCGTGTTGGTCTTGAGGCGGTCCAGCGGGTCGTACGCGTTGGTGGTCGCGAAGCCGAAGCCCGAGACGCCCTTGGCCTTGATGGCCTTGGTTGGATTGCCGTTGGCGTCGTACTCGTAGTCGGTGACCGGTGCCGGCGAGACCGGCGGCGGTGGCAGCGTCGCCGCATGGACGCCCGGCCCGACAACGCCGACCAACCCGATGAACGCGGCCATGGCGGACACGAGAGCACTCCGGCGCTTCGCGCCTGTGTTGATGCGATTCATGGCTTACTCCCTCCCCGTCGTCTGCTGCGCGCGATTCAGCACGTCGAATGTGCGGCTCATGGTCCGCTTCAACGCGCCCTGCGGGTCCTTCGCTTGTTCCTGCGTGCGGTTGCCCGCGGCGTCCACCGTGTAGTCCACGCGGTTGCCCAGGCTGTCGGTCACCGCCTTCAGCCGGTGCGCGTCGTCGTACTCGTAGCTCACGAAGCTGCTGTCCGGCTGGTCCACGCGCTTGAGCAAACCCGTAGGCCAGTACGCGTAGCTCGTCGTCACGCCCGCAGTGGTCACCGAGGTGAGACGCTGGCGCAGGTCGTAGGTGAACGTGGTGAGGACGTTGTTCGCGTCGGTCATCTCCAGCAGGTTGCCGGCGCCGTCGTACTTCGAATAATTCGTCGTGTGTCCACGCGCGTTCTTCGAGCTCTTGAGGTCACCCGGAGCGTGGCCCGTGGTCCGGTCGTCGTAGTACTCGTTGATCACCGTGGTGCGTCCGCTGGCGTCCGTCGCCGTCAGCACCTGGCCGGTGGCGTTGTAGGTCCAGCTGTTGCCGCGGGCGGGCACGCCGCCTTGCAGTCCGGCGGCAAAGCCCTGCGCACCGGTCTCATCGGTCGTCGCGCGCTCCACGCGCTTGCACAGCACGACGATCGGCTTGCCGTCGGGCAGCAGCGCATCGGCCGGCGCGCAGCTGGCGACGGCGCCGCCGTTGAACGGGTCGGGCTGGCCGTTGTAGACCGAGGTCGTGATCCGGCGCGGCTCGGCGACGAGCACCGCCCGGCGCCAGTCCGGATGCCATTGCGTGGACACCTTGCGCGCGGCCGCCGGCAGCGCGGCGCCGTCGGTCAGCACGCCGGCGCAGTTGGCGTCGCCGCCCAGGCCCTCGACGCGGCTCGCCTGGGCATGCCGCCCCGGCAGGAAGCTCGCGCAGGTCACGCCGCCGTTCGCATCCACGCGGCGCACGACATTGCCCTCACCGTCATGCGTCAAGGACACGGCCGATGTCGGCGAGCCCGCACCCGCAGGCAGATGCCGCGCGGCCGTCAGCGTCGCGCCGTCGATCTGCACGCTCTCCATCGTCTCCTCGTACCCGTTGGGGCCGTGGATCTTGACGATCGAGTTCTCCGGATAGGAATAGGAGCGGTAGATCTCCTGGTAGTACGGCGAGTAGTACGACTGGTAGTTCCAGACCGGCGCCTTGATCCATTCGAAGGTCCAGCTCGGACCGGTGCTTCCCGTCTTCGTCCCGATGGCTCGGCCCGCGTCGTCGTAGGTGTAGGTGCCGTACTGTGAGTTGTCCTCGTCGAACAGCGCGGTGATCAGCCATGGCTTGCCCGGCACGCCATAGGCGTAGCGGCGTGTCGTGAGGTCCGGGTAGGTGATCCGGTCCAGGCCGCCCTCCGACATGTCCAACTCGAACACGCCACCGCTGCCATTGACCTTGCAGACCAGCTGCTTGTCCTTGCAGTATTCGAAACCCACGCCCCGACCCGACTCGTCGCTCACGGACGCCACCGCCGGCAGCGGCGGCTTCAGTTCCTTGTCCGTGATCGTGTACGTGTAGTCCAGCCGACGCCCGTCGATGTAGCGGGTCGAGGTCACGCGGTGATACATGCTCTGGTAGGGCGAGAAGACCTCGATCGCTTCGTTTTCGATGTCGAAATAGAGGTAGCTGCCGTCGTTCGTCATCCTGGGCGGCGAATCCACCTCCAGCGGACTGACCCGGCGAGGCGTCGGCGTGGCGAACTGGGAGAACCGTCCGTTGCCTCGACTGAACTGCGTCACGTAGTTCTGCTCCGGCGTGACCGTGTAGTAGGCGACCTTGTGGAAGTTGCCGAACCAGGTCGGGGAGAAACCAGGCTGCGCGCGCCGATGGAACTCGCTGCCCCCGCTGGCACGCGTGCTGTCGTAAGTCAGCGTGAACTCATGCCCCCGTCCCCAGCGGAACAAGGTCTCCGTCTGATGCTTCATCCCGTCCAGCGGACTCACCGGGTTGCCGAATGTGCATTGCTTGCAAGCCGGCTTCTCGGATTCGCGGATCGCTTTGCACCCGTCGGCCGTGGTGCCAGTGCCTATGCTTTCTCCGCAGGAGAGGAGGATCTCCGCCCACCCGTTGTGCGTGAAGGTGCCGTTCTCGATGGGGACGTTCTCATTGACGTCCGTGTAGACGGTCGTCAGGTCGCACTGGTAGCGCAAATGCCCGCCGCTGTCCGTGTCGAGGTAGGTACAAGCACCCGCCGACATCTTCCCCGTGCGGGTCATGCCACCGGTGTACTGAACGGGCTTCGCCAGCTCCACGTTCGATTTGCTGACGATGGTGGACTGCACTTCGCCGGGACCGCCGCCGCAATTGAGCCCGCCGTACGCTTCGATGAAGAAGATGTTGCGCACGCACCAGACGTCTTTGCCGTCGAAGTCCGCGGCCCACGCCGCAGGCGCTCCGAACGCAAGCAGGGCCAGCAGCAGCCAGGCACGAAAACGCCGGACGATGGCCCGGGGACGCAATGGATTCATGGTTTCCTCCCGGCCCGTGGCCGGCAATGACACCCGGTGGGAGGAAACAACATGCAGCGGCGACCGGCGCGATGAGTCCATCGCTCCGACCTCGCCATCGTCACGCGTCTTGGCGCGTTGACGACGTCCTCCCCGTGAGTGAACGCGCGGATTCTGCCGCGATCCCAGGCATGGGGCCAAGGCGCTCGTAAGAGGGGGTAACGGTGTCAGCGCGCCGTCACGGGGTCAGGACTTGCGGGGCGCCCTGCCCCGCACAAACGACAAGGCCGCCGACCTTGCGGACGGCGGCCTGGAAGGCCCTCAGACGTCCCGGACGAACCGGGACGTCGACAGCGGACGCTCAGGGCAGCTTGTTCAACGCATTCACCGCGTCGATCAGACCGAAGCCGTCATACAGGCTCCAGCCCTTGACCGCCGCGCCGCCGGAGAACGGGATCACCCGCGCCGCCGGCGTCGTCTGCAGGATGCTCTTGATCTGCTTGGGCGTCAGCGAGCCGGGGCCGCCGGCCTTCTGCAGCATCAGCGCCGCGACACCCGCCGCGTGCGGCGCGGCCGCGCTCGTGCCGAAGAAGTTGTTGAAGCCGTCGCCTTCGTAGTCCGAGTTCGGATAGAAGAAGGTCGTGTTGCCGCCGTCCGGCGCGGCGATGTCGGGCTTCTTGCGGGTCTCGGGCACGGCCAGGCGGTTGCCCGCGGCGTCGAACGCGATCGTCACCGGGCCGGGGCTGCTGAAGCTCTCGAACGCGGGGATGAACGGAGTCTGCTGCGTCGCCGGGTAGGTGTAGCGGTAGGCCGCGACGCTGTTGGCGCCGGACGCCGCGCTGTGGCCGAAGGTCGTCGGGCCGTTGCGCACCTGGAAGGGCGCGCCGCCCCAGCCGTCGAGGTTGACCAGGCGCACGCGCGAGGCCAGCTTGGTGCCCGCGCTGGTGCGGCCGACCATGATCCGGTACGTGCCGCTGGCGCCGCCCGACAGGCCGACGATCTCCTCACCGAAGTCCGCCGCGATGTTGTTGGTCGCGAAGGTGAACACGCAGTTGCCGGCCGCGTTGATCAGGTAGAAGTTCAGGTCGGTCGTGACCTTGCCTTGATAGAACAGGTCGTCCCACTGCAGCAGCAGCGTGGAGCCCGCGCCGCTGTAGGTCACCGGCAGCGCGTAGGTGCCGCCGCCGAAGTCCAGGAAGCCGCCGCCCACGTTGGCCTTCGTGCTGCCCGACCCGGGCGAGCTGGTGCAGGTGCTCAGCGACGCCAGGTTGACGTTGCCCAGGTTGGACGGCGAGGTCGAGAAGGTCGCGACCGGCACGTCGATCGCGCCGCCGCCGCCCGCCGAGCCCTGGTTGCCCGCCGACGAGAAGTACGAGACCGGCCGGCCCGCCAGCGTCGTGCTGTTGACGACGTCGTTGACCGCCTGCGCGACCTGGCCGTCGGAGAAGAACGGCTCGTCGTAGTAGAAGACGTCGTCGACGATCACGTCGGCGCGGCAAGCGGGTTCCGTGCGCAGCCGGCGGATGTTGTCGGCGAAGGCGGCCTCGCCGGCGAACGCCGTGGCGAAGCACTGGTCCGCGCCCGGGGCCACGTCCTGCACGATCTGCATCATCGCGCGGCCTTCGTCCGTGTTGCTCGGATCGGCATCGATGTCGAGGACCCACTTCGGCGGACGCAGATCGCCGGAAGCGATGTCGTTGGCGGCGCGCACCGTGGTGAAGCTCAGCGGCGATCCGTCGTAGGAGTCCGAGAGCACGCCGACCGTGATGCCCGCGCCGGTCCAGCCGGCGGCGTTGGCGACGTTGCTGCGCAGCACCGGCGTGCCTTGCGAGGTGGTCAGGCCCACGTTCTTGTGCGGGCGGCGCGTCAGCTTGGCGAGGTGCAGGCCGTCGGTGACGGACAGCGCGGCCAGCGCGGACGTCGGCACGTAGGCCGAGATCGCGCCGTTGTTGAACAGGCGGTTGACGCCGGTCACCTTCGCGCCGGACGCCTCGAGCTGGGCCTTGAAGGCGTCGATCGAGGTACCGGCCTCGAGGTAGAGGTCGACCAGCACGCGGCCCTCCGAGTCGGACAGCGACTTGACGTAGGGCTTGAATTCATCGGCCTCGACGGACAGCGAGCGCAGCTGGCGGCGCGACTGCTGGTCGACGATGTCGGACAGCGCGCCGTCGAGCTTGGCGTGCTGCGCAAAGGCGCCGCCGCAGGCGGTCAGGGCCAGCAGCGCGGTCAGGACGCGCAGGCGCGGGGCGGTACGGAAGGTGGTGCCGAATCGGGTGCGATTGGAAGTCGTCATGATGGAGCGGCTCCTCAGGCTTGAGCGGTGGTGACGGGCTTGCGGCGGCGGATCAGGCCGGCCACACCGAGGGCGGCGCCGGCCAGCAGCAGGCTGCCGGGTTCGGGCACGTCGGAGGCTGCGGAGGCGCTCGCGCCCACCAGCTGGATCTCGTAGTCGCCGAACTCGTTGGTCAGGCTGTTCCAGCCCGTCAGCGCACCGGCGCCGGGGTTGGCGGCGACGTTGCCGCCCTGGCCCAGCAGCGACGGGAAGATCGCCGAACCGCCGCTCACCGGCGTGTAGCCCGCGCCGGTGATGGCCAGGTAGTACAGGCCGCTCACGGTCGGGATGTAGTTGCTCAGCGTGGATTGCGAGCCGCCCACGTCGCCGTCGTCGTCGTTGCCGATCAGGCCCTTGCCCGCGGCATCGAACAGGTACAGCACCGTGTCGAAGAAGTTGTAGTCGATGCCCGACGCGGTGGTCGTGGCGGAGAACGCCGTGCCCGCCGTCAGGTAGATCGCGAACAGATCGGCATCGCCGTCGGTCGTGCCGCGGATCGTGTCGATGGGGCCGCTGCCCAGGAAGGTCTTCGCCGTGACGAGGGTCTCGCCGGCATCGGTGCCGCCCTCGATGAAGACGGCGGCCGCCTGCGCGGACGTCGCCGCGCCCAGGGCCAGGGCTGCGATCGGCAGCCAGGTGTTCTTGAGGCTCTTGAAGCGCTTGATTCGCGTGAACATCGGACGTTCCCCTGAAAGGTGTGGACACCCCGCGCGGCACAACCACGCTCGGTGCGGTGCTGAACAGAGGAAACGATGCACAAGCTGTGCCAAGTGTCACGATATTTCGAGGTACGTCGCAGGAAACCCCGATGGCATCGGCACTTGCGGACGCCGTGCCCCGTACACCACCATCCATGGGGGATCCCCGCGACCCGGGGGTGTAAAGCCCGCCGACTCCGGGTTAGCCCGGGTCGTACGACCTCATGGGGTCAGGTGCGTCAGACAGCGCACTCGGCAGCGCACCCCGCAGCGCGCCCGGCGGCGCACCCAACAGCGCGTCAGCCAGCGGGCTGCGCGGCCGAGCGCCGCAGCGCCCCGGGCGGCTGGCCCACGATGCGCTTGAACGCGCGGCTGAACGAGGCCTCGGAGTCGTAGCCCAGCCGGTCCGCCGCGACGGCGACGCGCATGCCCTCGTGCGCGATCCAGCGGCGGGCCTGGAACATCTTGACCTTGGCGACGTATTTCGCCGGGCTCTCCCCGACCGTCCGGGTGAAGGCCTCGGCGAAGCGCGAGCGCGAGGCGCCCATCAGGCCGGCCAGCTCGGGCACGCTCCAGTCGCGTTCCGGCTCGTTGTGGATCGCGGCGATCACCTTGCCGATGCCGGGGCACTGCACGGCGGCGATCCAGCCGCTGGCGTCGTTGCAGGCGCATTCCACCCAGGCGCGGATGATGGTGGCGGCCAGCACGTCGGCCAGACGCGCCAGGATGCCGCAGGCGCCGATGCGGTCCAGCGCCACCTCCCGCTCCATCGCCTCCAGCAGCGTCGGCACGGTCGGGTCGCGGCGCGCCAGGTCGTTGGCGCGCATCGCGTCCGGCATCATCGCCAGCAGCGGATGCAGCGGGTCCAGGTTGAAGCGCATCGCGCCGCAGAACATGACGTCGGGCGGGTCCTCCGCGGACCCGGCCGCGACACCCGCTCCAGCAGCAGCAATATCAGCAGCAGTCGCTGTACCGGCGCCCGCGCCGGCCAGGGCCACGGCCTCGGCGCCGACGAGGTAGATGTCCTCCGCCACCGCGCGCCGCGCGATCGAGTCGATCTCCACCGCCGGCAGGTCCGGCGCGCTCGCCAGCACATGCGCACTGCCACGCGGCAACAGGACCGCGTCGCCGGCATTGAGCTGGACCCAGTCGCTGCCCGGCGTCTTCAACCACGCGGCGCCGCGCGCGACGAAGTGGAAACGCGCCTCCTTGCGCGCCGGGAAGGCCACCGCCCACGGCGCGCGCAGCAGGCAGCGGCCGTACTCGACGCCCTCCAGCCGCAGCCCCAGCAGGATCTGCGTCAGCAGGTCGGCGGGCTTCAACGGAGTCGGCGGCAGCGGCTCGACGGGAGCTCTGGAGGAATCGTCATGCATTTCGGCTCTTCCGGCATGGAAACGCCTGGATGCTACCCATAAGCTGATAGCCATACCCACTGTCTCCCTATCCCGCCGTGTCTTCCACCTGCACCGACTGCCTCGACGTCCCCCTCGCCCCGCCCGCCGCCGCGGAGGAACCCGCCCATTGGGCGGCGATCGCCTCGCTCACGGTGGGGGTCTTCGGTCTGGTGACGGCGGAGTTCCTGCCCGCGAGCCTGCTCACCGCGATGGCCGCCGACCTGAACATCAGCGCCGGGGCCGCCGGCCAGACCGTCACGGCGACCGCGCTGGTCGGCGCCGTCGCCGCGCCGTCCATCCCCTTGCTGACCAAGCGCTTCGACCGGCGCCTCGTGCTGATCGCGCTGACGCTCCTGCTGCTGCTGTCCAACGTCATGGCCGTCACCGCCTCCAGCCTGGGCGTGCTGCTCGCGGCGCGCGTGATCCTGGGCGTCGCGCTGGGCGGCTTCTGGTCGATGGCGGCGGCGCTGGCGATGCGGCTGGTGCCCATGCACCTGTTCGCGCGGGCCATGTCGGTCATCCTGGCTGGCGTCTCCGTCGCGACCGTCTGCGCGGCGCCGATCGGCGCCTGGATGGGCGACATGTGGGGCTGGCGCAGTGCCTTCGTCGCCGCGGGCGTGCTCAGCCTGATCACGCTGGCCTCGCAACTCCTGACCCTGCCCAAGCTGCCCCCGAAGGACAACCCCGACCTGCGCGTGCTGGGTGAGCTGCTCACCCGCCCCGGCGTGCGCGTCGCGCTGCTGGCGGTGCTGCTCGTCATCTCCGGTCACTTCGCCGGCTTCACCTACATCCGGCCGCTGATGGAGAACATCACCCACCTGCCGGTCTCGATGATCTCGGCGATCCTGCTGGGCTACGGCATCGGCGGCTTCTTCGGCAACCTGGTCGGCGGCTTCCTCGCCGAGCGCAGCGAGCGGCGCGCCATCGTCGCCGGCGGCTCGCTGATCGTGGTCCTCGCGGCGGCGCTGCTGATGGCGGGCAGCTCCACCTGGGTCACCGCGGTGGCGGTCGTGCTGTGGGGCTTCGCCTTCGGCGCCTTCCCGGTCGGCTTCCAGACCTGGATCGTGCGCGCGGCGCCGGACCAGGCCGAAGGCGCGGGCGGGCTGCTCGTCGCCGCCTTCCAGATCGCCATCGCCAGCGGCGCCATCGGCGGCGGGATGCTGGTGGACCACATCGGCGCGCTCGGCGGCCCGACCTTCGCGGCGGCGGCCATCACGCTGGGCACGCTGCTGACGCTGCGCCACGGACCGCGCGTCGCGAAGACCTGAGACGCCCCCAACCGGGAAGGATGCCCATGACCTCGCTCGTCAACCGTCGCATCGTGCTCGCCGCCCGGCCCACCGGGCGCCCGGTGCCGGAGGATTTCCGGCTGGAATCGGTGCCGGCCCCCTCGCCTGCCGAGGGTCAGGTGTTGCTCCGCACCGTCTACCTGTCGCTCGACCCGTACATGCGCAACCTGATGGAGGAAGTCGGCCCGGGCTATGCGCCGCCGATTCCGATCGGCGGCCTCATCGTCGGCGGCACGGTGAGCCGCGTGGTCGAGTCGCGCCACGCGGACTTCCGCGCCGGCGACCTCGTGCTGTCCAACGCGGGCTGGCAGGACTACGCGCTGAGCGACGGCAAGGACCTGGTCGCGTTGGGCGACATGACGCGACCCTCGCTGGCGCTGGGCGCGGCGGGCATGCCCGGGTTCACCGCGCATGTCGGTCTCGCCGAGATCGGCCGCCCGCGCCCGGGAGAGACGGTGGTGGTCGGCGCCGCGACCGGCGCGGTCGGTGCGATGGTGGGACAGCTTGCGAAGCGGGCCGGCGCACGCGTCGTCGGCATCGCGGGCGGCGCGGACAAGACCCGGCACCTGATGACCACCTTCGGCTTCGATGCGGCGGTCGACCGCCGCGATCCGCAGTTCGCCGAGAAGCTCCGCGCCGCGGCGCCGGACGGGATCGACGTGTATTTCGAGAGCGTCGGGGGTGAGGTGCTCGACGCCGTGCTGCCGCTGCTGAACATCGGCGCGCGCGTGCCGGTATGCGGCTTCATCGCGCACTACAACGAAGCGGGCGCATCACCGCGCGAAGAGGTTGGCGCTGGCGCTGAACCGGGGCGTCTGACGCGATTGCTGGCGACGGTGCTCCAGAAACGCGTCCGCATGGAGGGCTTCATCGTGCTGGATCACTACGGCGAGGACATGGCTCGTTTCAAGGCATTCCAACGCGAGATGAATGAGGCGATTGCCGCCGGCGAGATCAAGGCGCTGGAGCATGTCGTCGAGGGACTTGAGCTCGCGCCGCGGGGATTGATCGATCTGCTCGACGGTCGCCATGTCGGCAAGGCCGTGGTGGCGATCGCTGCGTCGTGACAGGTGTCAGGCCCGCACGCTGAGTTGTGGGTGGGGCCGGAATGGGGCTTGGGGTTCCCGGAGGGAGGCCCCATGCCCCGTGGAGAGCCCGCGCTTGGCCAAGCGTGGTCAGGCGGTCTCACCCCAACCTGAACTGCGCCACCGACGCCACCAGCGCCTGCGCCTGCTGGCGCAGGCTTTCCGCGGCTGCCGCGGATTCCTCCACCAGCGCGGCGTTCTGCTGCGTCACCTGGTCCATCTGGTTGACCGCCTCGCCGACCTGGTTCACGCCCTGCGACTGCTCGCGCGTCGCGCTGCTGATCTCGCCGACGACATCGGTCACGCGACCGATCGCTGCGACGATCTCCGCCATCGTCGCGCCCGCCTGCTCGACCAGTCCGGTGCCTTGCTCGACGCGCTCCACGCTGGCTGCGATCAGCGACTTGATCTCCTTGGCCGCCTCCGCGCTGCGTCCTGCCAGCGCGCGGACCTCGGACGCCACGACCGCGAACCCTTTGCCGTGCTCGCCCGCCCGCGCCGCTTCGACGGCGGCGTTCAGCGCCAGGATGTTGGTCTGGAACGCGATCCCGTCGATGGTGCCGATGATGTCGGCGATGCGACGGCTGCTCTCGTCGATGCCGCGCATCGTTTCCACGAACTGCGTCACCACCGCGCCGCCGCGATGCGCCACCTCGCTCGCCGAGCGCGCCAGCCGGTCCGCCTGCTGCGCGTTCTCGGAGGTCTGCAGCACCGTCTCGCCGAGTTCGGTCATCGTCGCCGCGGTCTCCTCCAGCGCGCTGGCCTGTTCCTCGGTGCGCTGGCTCAGGTCGTGGTTGCCCATCGCGATCTGGCCGCTGGCGCTGGCCACCGACTCGCTGCCCTCGCGCACGCCGCCGACCACCTGCCGCAGGCCCGTCTGCATCGCCTTGAGCGCCGCGATCAGGCTGCGGTCGTCGCCGGGCCGCACGCGGATCTCGCCGGTGAGATCGCCCGCCGCGACCTGCCGCACCAGCCGGGCCGCCTCCGCAGGATCACCGCCGAGCTGCCGCCGCACGTGCCCCAGCAGCAGCAAGGCCAGCCCGATGGCCACGGCCACCGACACCAGCGTCAGCGACAGGCTCCAGCCGTGTCCGGCCGCATAGCTCTGCGCCGCGTCCAGGCGCGACTGCTCGCTGCCGGCCGCGTTGTAGTCGGCGCTGCGCTCGATCGCCTTGACCCAGGTGTTGAAGCTGTTGCGCGAATCGGCGCGGAAGAAGGCCTTCGCCTCGGCGTCCATGTCGTCGTTGCGCGAGAGGTGCAGCAGCCGCTCCTGCGCCGCGAAGTAGGTGTCGCGCGCGGCGATGACCTCCGCGTAGAGCTTGCGTTCCTCGTCGTTGGTGATGAAGGGCTGGTAGGCCTTCTCCGCCGCGGCGAGTTCCTGCCGGGCGTGCGCGATGTTGCGCTCGATCTGCGCCATCTCCTGCCTGTCCTCGGACAGCAGGTGATCCGGCTCCATGCGCCGGATCTGGTTGGCCTTCACCCGGATCGCCGCCATGCTCTGGATGCTGGGCAGCCAGTCCTCGGCGATCTCGTTCGTGCTGTCATGCACGCGGTTCAGTTGCAGCAGTCCCATGCCGCCGACCAGCGCGCACAGCGCCACCAGCATCACGAAGGACACGGTCAACTGCGTGGATAGACGCCAGGTGCCGATGTTCATTTGAATCTCCCCTTTGCCAAAGGAGTCGCCATGATGAGGCTTGGCGGCGGCGCTTTCCAGCGGGGCATGCCCCTTCTTCCCGCTGACTGCCGAGGCCGCTGGCCCTCACCCCTGCCCTCTCCCGCAAGCGGGAGAGGGAGCAAGAAGGCTCAGGCGGCCACGGCCCATTCGGAGTGCACGTGCCCGGCGATCTGGATCTGGCCCTTGCCGGTGCGCTTGACCGCGTACATCGCCTCGTCGGCGGCGTGCAGCAGCTCGCGGCAGGCGTCGCCGCCGCCGCCGATCACCGCGCCGATGCTGGCGCCGACCGAGACCTTCTCCCCGCTGTCCAGCGTGATGCGGCGCTGGATGGAGAACAGGCAGCGCTGCAGCGTCTGCTCGACGTCTTCCGGGCGGGTGACGCCGGAGAGCAGGATCGCGAACTCGTCGCCGCCCAGGCGCGCGACGACATCGTTGCTGCGCACCAGCTCCTGCAGGCGCTGCGAGATCTCGCCCAGGACCTCGTCGCCGGCCTCGTGGCCGTGCTGGTCGTTGATGGCCTTGAAACCGTCCAGGTCCAGATAGCAGACCGAGAAGCCGCGTCCGGTGCGGCGCGCGGCGTTGATCGCGTCGCCGACCTTCTCCTCGAACAGCCGGCGGTTGGGCAGCCCGGTCAGCACGTCGCGCAGCGCCAGGTGCTGCGCCTGCTCCTCGCTGCGCTTGAGACCGTCGATGTCGACGAGCATCCACATCGATTCGGTCTCCGACAGCACCGTGCCGTGCAGGTCCACCCAGAACTCGGCGCCGTCCAGCCGGCGCATGCGCAGCTGCGTATGGAAACGGCCGCCCGGGCGCATCGTCGCCAGGCTGGCGTCGCGGATCCGGGCATGTTCGAGCGGGCTGAGGAAGAGCGTCTGCGCGGACTGCCCGACCATGCCCCCGGGCGGGTAGCCGAACATGCGCTCCATCGCCGGGTTGGTCCAGAGCGCGTGGCTGTCGCGGATGCGGACCATGCCGATCAGGTCGTTCTGCAGCATCGCGTCCTGCTCGCGCGCCAGCTGCTGCACGGCGTCCTTGGCGCGGCGTTCGCGGCGGTGGATCCGGTGGATCAGCGCCGAGGCGGCGGCCACCGCCAGCGCGACCAGCGCCGCCAGCAGCGACTGCTGCACGACCTGCCCCCGCCAGCCGGCCAGGAAGTAGCTGGTGCTCATGCCGGTGAACAGCGTCATCGGATACCCCGGCACCTTGCGGTAGGCGGTCACGCGCTCGACGCGGTCCAGCGCCGTGGGCGTGATGTAGACGCCGCGCTCGCGGTTCTGCGCCAGCGAACGCATCGCCTGCTCGGACAGCAGCTTCGCGCCGAAGCCCTTGGTCGACGCGGGCTCGCTGGCGGAGTAGCGCGCCACGAGGTTCAAGCCCTCCGAGCGCAGCGAGACCGCGCCCGAGGGGCCGAGCGCCACACCGCTGAAGCGGTCGACGAAATGCTGGGCCGTCACCACGGCGTACACGATGCCGTCGAAGTTGCCGTCGTGGTCGATCAGCCGGCGGGCCAGGATGACGCACCAGTGGTTCTGCGCGCGGCTGTTCAGCGGTTCCGACACGACCATCGTGTCGGTCAGCCGCGCCTGCGAGAAGTAGCTGCGGTCGCCGACGTTGAAGGGGCGCTCGCCGGGCATCAGGCCGGTGGTGACGGTGCCGTGGACGTCGGTCACGCGCAGCGCGGCGACCTGCGGCAGCAGGCCGCGCTGCTCGTGGAGCAGCCGCTCGACCATCGCCGCCTGGTCCGGGGACTGCCGCGTGCTGCGGTAGCGCAGCGCGATCGTGGCCAGCGCGTTGTCGGTGTTGCGCAGTTCGGCGCCGACCTCGACGGCGATGTTCTGCGCCAGGTTCTCCACCACGTCGCGGGCGCGATCGGTCTCGGTCTCGCGGTGCTTCCAGAGGCTGAGCGCGGTCATCGCGGCCAGCGCGACGATCATCAGCAGGTTGCCGACCAGCAGCCAGGAGGCCATGGGACCGCGCGACGCCCAGGACAGCGTCGGCAGCGGGAACGGCAGCCGGGGCAGTGTCATCGTGAGCTTCATGGCGGGGTCCTCCAGGTCGGTGGATGCGGTCGTTCCGGTCTGCGGGTGCCGGTTCGTGGATCGGGAACTCAGCCGTTGGCGACGGCACGGGGGCCGGCGCTCCACGGGACGTTGGCGGCTCCCCGCCTGCACAGGTCCTGCAGGTCGGCGAGCAGCTTCTCGAAATCGAAGGCCTTGTCGTAGAAGGCGTCGGCGCCGCTGCGGCGGCAGGGCGCGGCGTGGGTGCGGGCGTCCTCGGCGCTGAGCACGAAGACGCGGCCCGCGTAGTCGCGGTCGCGCAGGCGGGACAGCACGGACAGGCCGGTGCCCTGCGACAGGTTCAGGTCGAGCAGAACGACGTCGGGCGTGGTGGCCATGACGGCATCCACGGCCTCGTCCTCGCCGGACGCCTGCGCCACGACGGTGATGCCGCCGAGTTTCTGGGCGCGACGGACCAGGAGCTGGCGGACGGGAACGTTGTCTTCGATGACGGCGATGTTCATGGATGTCATCGTCGTCGCAGGGCGTCGCCGGCGCCATCCAGCGGCTGCCACTCGCGCTGAGCGCCGCCTGCCGCAGCTGCTGTAGGGACTTGACCTACAGCGGCGTCCGGGCGGCGGAACCCGACATCGCCGGCCCGGGCTGGCGTGACATCCTGCGCGCTCCCCGGCGCGATGTCCGCATCGTGCGGGGGCTCTCCATGATCCGGAATCGGACAGCGTCCGGACCGCGGCGGCGCCGGCGACGGCAAGCCGCATACCCATCGCCCTCCTGATTTCCCCCGTGCCGCGGACGGCGCGGCGCGGCATAGTCGCCCCCTCATGCCCCACAGAGTCGCTCAGCGACCACCCGACCCTCGGGACCTGGAGACAAGACATGACCCTGGCCTTCCCGACGCAGCGCGGCACCGTCCGCCCGTGGCGAGAACGCAGCCGAGCGCGCTGCCGTGAACTGATCGTGGCGCTGGCCGCCGGCACCGCGCTCGGCGCCTTCGCGCAGACCACGACGCTGGGCACGCGCGGCACGCTCGCGACGACCAACCCCGCTGTCGTCGCCAACGCGGGGGCCACCTGGCCGTCCGCGGGCTACACGCGGGGCCCCGACCATCCCCGCGCGGTCACGCTGCCGCTGCAGTTCATCCGGCTCTCGTCGGGCAAGCAGCTGGCGGTGCTGGTCTCGATGCCGGCGGACTTCCTCGGCTTTCCGAAGTCGGGGCGTTTTCCCGTCGTGCTGACGCAGACGGCCTACCGCATCGACGTGGGCCAGTTCCTCGGCGTGTTCACGCCGGCGGGCGGCAACACGCTGCTGATCGGCGGACTGGACCAGTACATGGTGCGGCGCGGCTACGTGACCGTCGCGATCGACGCCCATGGCACCGGCATGAGCGGCGGCGTCACGCAGCTGATCGGCCAGGACGAGCAGCAGGCCTACCGCGAGGCGGTCGAGTGGGTGACGCGGCAGTCCTTCTTCAACGGCAGCATCGGCGTGGCGGGCACCTCCTACCTCGGCATCAGCTCGCTGCTGACGGCGGGACAGCAGCATCCGGCGATCAAGGCCGCGTTCGCGACGGTGCCGATGGGCGACGCGTACCGCGGCGTGGCGGCGACGGGCGGGCTGTTCAACGCGCAGTTCCTCAGCACCTGGCTGCCGCTGACGCAGTCGCTGAGCGTGGCCAACGCGCCGGAGCTGCTGCTCAATCCCTGGTACGCGAGCCAGATCAACGCCGCGACCGGCGATCACGTCGCGGCGATCGACACCTGGTATGCGCCGACCTTCGACGGCTTCGTCGGCAACGCGAGCGGCATCGCGACCGACGACGGCACGTTCTGGGCGGGCCGCTCGCCGGTGGAGAGCGCCGGGCGGATCCGCGTGCCGACCTTCATCGTCGGCGCGTCGCTGGACATCTTCCAGCGCGACCAGCCGCTGCTGTACGAGCAGATCAAGCGCAACGCGACGGCCAAGCTGGCGATCCTGCCGGGATCGCATCTGCAGTCGGTGCAAGGCGGGATCACCGGCTTCGACGGCGCGCCGTCGTACGGACCGCCGAGCACGACCTCGCTGCTGCTGCAGTGGTTCGACCAGTACCTGAAGGGACGCCCGGCCGGGGCCGACGCCTTGCCGACGGTGACGCAGTTCGTCGACGGCTACGGCAGCGGCGGCACGCCGCGTTTCGCGACGGCGAGCGACTGGCCGCATCCGAAGATGGCGCCGCAGCGCTGGTACCTGCAGCCGGACGGCAGCCTGTCGTCGCGCATCCCGGCGGTCGCGGCCGGATGGACCGTCTCCGAGCCGCCGGCGCCGACGGCGTCGCGAGGCAACCTGCTGGGCACGATCTTCACCGCGAGCGTGCAGATCCGCGACCACAGCGACTGCTCGGCGAGCCAGGTGCAATGGACCTTGGGGCTGGCGGGGCTGCTGCCCAAGCCGTGCTACTCGGACAGCGCGCGCGTCGAGTCGCTGCAGGGCGCGGCCGTCTACGAGACCGCACCGCTGGCGCAGGACCTCTACCTCAACGGACCGATCCAGGCGGACCTGTGGATCTCGGCCTCGCGCCCGCAGGCGGCGCTGTCGGTGCGCGTCGACGACGTCGATCCGTCGACCGGCGCGGTCAAGCCGCTGACGCACGGATTGATGTCGGCGGCGCATCGCGCGGTGGACACGAGCCGCTCGCGTTTCGTCAACGGCACGATGATCCAGCCGTGGCATCCGTTCACGGCGGGTGCGGCGCTGCCGGTGGTGGCCAACGAGCCGATGCTGGTGCCGGTGGAGGTCTTCCCGGTCGCGGCGCTGGTCCGGGCGGGACACCGGCTGCGCATCGCGGTCAGCGCCAGCAACCAGGCGCAGGGCATCTGGCCGACGCCGCTGCAGCAGCAGGCCAACGGCAACGTGACGACGATCCACGCCGGCCCGCTGCGGCCGTCGAGCATCGTGCTGCCGGTGGTGCCGGCGGGGGAACTCAACTGAGCCCTGCGCTTGACGGGTTGTCGTGAGACAGGCGGGGCGGGCAAGGCCTGACCCCGCGAACCCCAATCCCAACAATCTGCATTCGTCGGGGGAATGACCTACTCAGAGGTGTATCCCCCATCGAAGCGCTCTTCCGAGGGAGTGATTTCATCGCGCCGCCTGCCGAAACTGCTGGTCATTGGCGATGACTTCGCAGATCGAAAGGATGAGCGAGATGAGTGCAGTGTTGAAGGAAGTGGAAACGTGGGGGGAGACGCCCGTCGAAGTGACGACGGCGTTGCAACCGGAGACGCCGGAGCCCACATGGACTGAAGGGGTGGATGCGCTGCTCCACCTGCTGCGGTACCCGGAGAAGACCAACCCCTATGTGGTTGGTCAGATCCCCGCCCCTGCCTCCCGGCACATCGACTGGGAAGAGGTCCGTGAGCTGCTCTGCCGGCTGTTTGAAGAGAACAGGGAGACGTGCGTCGATGCCTATCTGGATGTCAGGCTCGCCCTCGGCGTGCTGGCGAACAACTCGGTGCGCTTGTGCCGGGGGCCCGTGGACATCCACCATTGCCGAGCCGAAGACGGCTTCCACTTCTTGCGCGTGACGTTGAGTGTCGATACGGACGACGATCGCACCTACGAGCTCGCAGACGAACTCCGGATGACCTCTTTGCATTGCAACGGCCGCAGCGGTGGGTTCCTGGTGGGCTTCAGGTCGATCCATCCCTGTCAACCCAAGGACTGGAGCGTTTGTCCGCAACCGGATCTCGACGGGGACGATGACGATGGGCAAGAGGAGTGATTCACCATGAAGCCCATCTCTGCCAATGAACTTCTCAAGGATGCGGAGGCGCTTGCCAACGGATTCACATCGGAGGCTCGCCGCCGATCCGCTGTGTCCCGCGCGTACTACGCCGCCTATCACCGATGCCTGGCATGGATCAGTCTCCTTCCAAACTGTCCACAACCGCCGACATGTGGAAGCGTTCATGCGTGGCTGATCCATCACCTCAGGTATCCGGATCCCTTGTGGGATGAAGGGGTCGCGAAACGCTCTCGGGCGCTCGGCCAGTTGATGCTGGAGCAACGCGACCGGCGAGTTCACGCCGATTACGATTTGAAAGAGCCTGTCGATCAGAAAGTGATGAGCGAGCAGATTGCGGGCGTGCGCAGGACCTTCGCAGCCTGCGCACACCCCGACACCTGATCAAGTCCTCGCATCCCCTATGCTTGCGCCGTCCGGCCGCTGTTCCGCGGCCGGACTGACCAGCCCATGGACGGTTTTATGCGCCACAGTTCTTCCCTCTCTTCCCGCTTCTCCCTCGTTGCCACCGCCGCCGCGATCGCCGCGCTGATGGGCTTCGCTGCGCTGCCGGCGCAGGCCGAGAGCATCGCCACCTCGGCCTCGAGCGCCGGCTCGGTGTCCTCGCGCCAGCTGTCCGACTCGATCGGCCAGTCCAGCGACAGCTCCAGCAAGGACCGCAAGGTCGCCGAGGGCGAGTACAAGGTCCTCGCCGTCGAGGACGCCGCCGGTCGCGCCGACACGCAGCGCCTGCGCCTGCAGCCGGTCCGCGCCGAAGGCGGCACCGAGTTCTTCCTCTACGTGCCCAAGCAGGCCGTCGCCGGCCAGCCGCTGCGCGTCGGCGACCACGTGCTGGCGCAGAAGCGCGACTACGGCTATGAGTTCGCCCGCGCGGAGAACAAGCAGGCCTTCCTGCTCGCGCTGCACGACGACTGGCACCGCGAACTGGAATCGCATCCGGTGACGCTGTGATTCCCGCCGGGCCCCGCACGCGGGCCCGAGCGGCAAGTCGTCGCACGTTGAGCAGCACCGGTACAGGCAGCGGCATCGTCCCGGCGCTTCGCGGCCTCGCGCCAGCGGTCGTCGCGATGGCGGTGCTCGCCGCCGCATCGGCTGCCCACGCCGCCACCTTCTGCGATCGCGGCAATGAAGTCAGCGCCACCGAGCAGGACCGCCAGCTCCAGGTCGTCGCGATCGCGCGGCGGGCGCTGGAAGCGAGCGGCGCCTCCGCTGCGCTGGTTTCGCGCTCCGGCACCGACCTGAGCCGATTCGGGCTGCGCTACTCCCACAGCGGCATCGCGCTGAAGGACAGCCGCAACAGCCCGTGGTCGGTGCGGCAGCTCTACTACGCCTGCGACGAATCGCAGGCCAAGCTCTACGACCAGGGCCTGGCCGGTTTCCTGCTGAGCGCCGGACGCACCGAGCCGATCCGGCTCTCCATCGTGACGCTGCCCGAGCGGGAAGGCGCCCGGCTGGCCGCCAGCGCGCTCGACAACCGGCGCTCGCTCGCACTGCTGTCGCCGCGCTACAGCGCCAGCGCCTACGCCTTCAGCACGCGTTATCAGAACTGCAACCAGTGGGTGGCGGAGCTGATGGGCTTCGCGTGGGCCCCGCTCGACGTCGATGCCAAGGGAAGCGCCGACGCCCCGACCCGCGCGCTGGCACAGCAGTGGCTGAAGACCCTGGGCTACGACCCCGCGCCGGTCGTCGTGCCGTCGCACGCGGTCATGTTCGCGGCCCAGTTCGTGCCGCTGATCCACAGCGACGACCACCCGATCGACGACCTCTACGCGATGCGGCTGAAGGTCTCCACACCGACGTCGCTCGAAGCCTTCACGCACCGGCTCGTGCCTGACGCCCAGCGCGTCGAGTTCTGCGCCACCGGATCGAAGATCGTTGTCCGCCGAGGTTGGGAACCGCTCTCCGCTGACTGCCACGCCGCCGACGGCGACGAGGTACTGCCGCTGGCCGGCGCGATGTAAGACCTGTTTCAGGGGACCTGCCCCCGACAGGGTCATCATCAAAACTTCATCCACCGGGCCCTACCCTTCGGGCGCCATCTGGCCTCACGTTTTCACCACGCGATCGTCACCGCGCATGAACACGCGGCGTGACGATGCGCCGAACGTCGATTCCATCCGAAGGAGACCTCCGATGAAGCTGCTACGCACTGCTGTCCTCGCCACCGTCACCGCCACCTCGCTGGTGACCGCCGCCTGCGCCCATGGCGGCCAACAGCCGCCGCGCGCCAAGGAGCCGCTGCTGATCGCGCACCGCGGCGCCAGCGGCTACGTGCCCGAGCACACGCTGGCCGCCTACTGGCTGGCGATCGAGCAGGGCGCCGACTACGTCGAGCCCGACCTCGTGCTGACCAAGGACGGCGTGCTGGTCGCGCGCCACGAGAACGCCATCGCGATCCTGAACCCCGACGGCTCGGTGCGCGAAGCGACGACCGACGTCGCCGACCGGCCCGAGTTCGCGTCCCGCAAGGCGACGAAGTCCATCGACGGCGTGGCCATCACCGGCTGGTTCACCGAGGACTTCACGCTGGCGGAGCTCAAGACGCTGCGCGCCCGCGAGCGCATCCCGCAGATCCGCCCGGGCAACACGCGCTTCAACGACATGTTCGAGGTGCCGACCTTCGAGGAGGTGCTGCAGCTGGTCGCTCAGGCCAACGAGCGCCGCAAGGAAGAGGCCGAGAAGGCAGGGAAGGACGGCAAGGACGGCAAGGACGGTCGCGGCCACGGTCATCACGGCGCCAAAATCAAACCCATCGGCGTGTACCCGGAGACCAAGCACCCGACCTACTTCGCCGGCATCGGCAAGCCGCTGGAGGAGCCGCTGGTGCGCACGCTCAACAAGTACGGCTACCGCAGCCCGGACTCGGCGGTCTTCATCCAGTCCTTCGAGGTCGGCAACCTGCGCAAGCTGAACCGCATGACGCGCGTGCCGCTGGTGCAGCTGATCAACGGCTCCGGCCAGCCCTACGACTTCACGGCGAGCGGCGACACGCGCACCTACGCGGACCTCGTCAAGCCGGCCGGACTGGCCGAGATCTCCAGCTACGCGCAAGGCATAGGCGCGAACACCAGCCTGATGATCCCGCTGGTCGCCGGCCGACTGGGCACGCCGACCACGCTGGTGAAGGACGCGCACGCGGCCGGCCTCATCGTGCACGGCTGGACCTTCCGCGCGGAGAACGTCTTCCTGCCCGACGACTTCGACAGCAGCGCCGATCCCACGGCGATCGGCAACCTCGCCGGACAGATCGAGGCCTTCCTCAAGCTCGGCATGGACGGCCTGTTCAGCGACCAGTCCTTCCTGGCGCGCAAGGCGATCGACGCCTACGTGAAGAAGTGAGGCACTGAGGCACAGCGAGGGACTCGAGGGGCGGGAGGGGCGCCGTCGGAAGGAGGTCATGCCACTTCGCTAGACTCCCCCTATCCGACTGGAGTCCCTCCCCATGCCTGCCCCCGCGCCCCTGCTGCTGCCCCCGCCCGAGTTGAAAGGCGTCGACCAGGTCGTCGCCGATCCCTTGCGCTTCAAGGCCAAGCTCGCCATCGGCGAGGCGGCCTACGCGTCGCTGCGCATGATCAGCCGCGGCCGCGAAGTGTGGGACGTGCTCGGCGCCGCGGGCGCGGGCGCGGCGGTCGCGAAGACCGGCATGGTCGCGTCGCTGCTCGGCGCCTCGGCCACGCCGGTCGGCTGGGTCGCCTTCGCCGCGCTCGCTTCGGGCGGCGCCTGCTACGGCATGTACCGGCTGCTCAGCTCGACCAAGGGCGAGCGCGTCATCGAGATCCCCAAATACCTCAACACGCCGCTGGACACGCTGGGCCTGGCGCTGTTCGACCTGATCGCGCCGCTGTCGCTGCGACTGGCCGCCGTCGACGGCGCCATCGAGCCGGCCGAGCGCCAGTACCTCATCGATCACCTGATCGCCGACTGGGGCTTGAACCGCGCCTTCGTCGAGCAGTCCGTCGCCGCCGTCGAAGCGCGGCTGGGCGGCAGCGAGCTGGAAGCGATGGCCGTCGAAGGCGCGGGCTTCCTCCACCTCAACCCCGACTGCAACCACGCCGCGATCGCCAAGGACCTCGGCGTCTTCATGCGCGGCATGCTCGAGGCCGGCGGCCCGCTGACGCCCGAGGAGACCGCCTCGCTGGCCACCGTCGTGCGCCTGCTCGCGACCGCGCCGCCGGGCGAGATCGCCAAGCGCTGGACCCAGACCGTGACGCTCGCCGGCGCCGCGGCCGGACAGGTGCGCACGGTGCTGGTCGATACCGCCGACTGGACGCAGCAACGGCTGCCCAGCGCCGACCAGGTCCGCGTCACCACGGCCACGGCCGCCACGCAGGCCTGGGACGCCGCGCGCAAGACGGCGGACTGGACGCAGCAGCAGCTGCCCTCCGCCGAGCGGGTCCGCAACACCACGGCGGATGCGGCCAATCACGCGGTGGACGCCGCGAAGAAGGGTCTCAACTGGGCCAAGGACCTGACCATCCGCGTGGTCGACACGACCGGCGTCGACAAGCTGCTGAAGCGGGAAGAACCGCCGACCAAGCACTGAGACGTCGCGCTCACGGCATCGCGTAATCCCGCTGCGTGACCCGGTCGATCCCGCAGCTGATCGTCCCCACCCAATCGATGAACTGGCGCACCGCGTCGCCGACCAGCGGCGCGCCGTGCTGCGGCACGATCATGCGGATCGGCAGCGGCCGGACCATCTCCGCCCACAGCTTCAGCACCTTGCCGCTCACCATGTAGCGCCGGTGGAAGGCGTCCATCGAAGCGATATGCGGCCCGAGTTCCGCGATCGGCTGCGTGGGATCGACGCCGATCGACACGCCCAGGTCGCCCGAGAACAGGATCCCGCTCGTCGCGTCCCAGAACTGGAAGTTGCCCTCCGAGTGCATGAAATGCGCGGGCAGCGCGACCAGCTCGCTCGCGCCCACGGCGATGCGCGTGCCGCGGTCCGGGATGCCGATCACGCGGCCCGCCGTCTTGCCCGGCTTGCAGAAGTGCGGGACGAAGCGTTCCCAGATCGTCGAGATGTAGACCGGCGCCGAGGTGGCCGTCATCCACCGGTCCAGCGACGCGATGATGTCCGGGTCCGCGTGCGAGGCCAGGATCGCCGACAGCCGGTGCGGCGGGAAGCAGCCCGTCATGCCGAGGTACAGGTCGTTGTAGGCCAGGTTGCCGCCGGGATCGATCACCGCGCCGGTGCTGCCGTCGACGATCAGGAACTGGTTGGCCTGCACGCCGTCCCCGTGCCCGAAGTCGCTGAACATCAGGCAGCGATGCCCGCCGCCGTTGAAGAGTTCCATCGGCATGACCGCCTCCCTGATCACTGTGGATCGTTGTGAAAGGCGGCGACGATAGGGGGCGCGTCCGACGCCGCGCGCGCTGCGTGCACAAACGCGGCGATCGGATTGACCGATCGCAAGAATGCGTCTTCGGGCTTCAGCACTGCCACGGCCGCTGGCCCTCACCCCCACCCTCTCCCGCAAGCGGGAGAGGGAGCAAGAGACTTCAGTCCAGGTCGGACAACTTCCGATGCTGGATCAGCGTGAGCCCGATCAACCGCGACACGACCGCCGCGAGGTACATCACCCCGACGAACATCTCGATCGTCGTGACGGCCCGCGCCAGCGGCTTCACCGGGATCACATCCCCGATGCCGGTGCTCGACAGCAGCGCGAAGCTGAGGAACATCAGCTCCGTCCACGTCCGCGGCGACTGCGGATCCACCGCCGCCGAGAAGCTCCCCGGATGCAGTGCCTGCACGACCACGAACACATGCGCGAAGCCCCACGCCAGCAGCGTGAAGGTCGCGCCCGCGGCGTAGAGCTCGTCGGTCGTCGCGTGCCAGTCGCTCATCATGTAGGAGATCAGGCTCCCGGCGGCGTAGAAGTAGAACAGCGCCTCCAGCGCCGAGGACCACGGCAGCAGCCCCTCCATGTGCCAGAACGCCTGCAGCAGCAGGAGCGCGATCGCGGGCAGCGCGATCGTCACGCTCAGCCAGGTGAGCCCCGGCGTGCTGCGCACCATGCGCGTGGTGAAGATCAGCACCACGATGCCGAAGGCGCCCAGCGCCAGCGGCGCCGATCGGCTGCCCTCCAGCAGCGGATACAGGACCAGCCCAAGCAGTTGCACGATCAGCAGGATCGCGGAGGGATGACGCCGCGTGACGGCGAGGACTCGAAGGACGCGCATCGACGCATTCTCACCGCGCAGCCGTCCCCGACGGCGACGCCCGCTGCCACGACGCCGCCCGACGTGCGAACGCGGTGCCGTCCTACGTACGCCAGAGCGCGCCGACGCTCCAATGGGACACCCCGGCACCGTGCGACATGCGAGGCGCCAGCCGGGCGCTCTCATCCCCACATCACATCGCAAATACTGGAGGACGTCATGGGTGGAATTCGTCTTGTCGCCGTGATCCTGATCGCCGCGGGCGTGCTCGGCCTGGTCTACGGAGGTTTCTCGTACACGAAGGAGAACACCGCCGCCAAGGTCGGCCCGATCGAGCTGAAGGTCGAGGAGACCAAGCGCGTCAACGTGCCGCTGTGGGCGGGCATTGCCGCCATCGCCGTGGGCGGCGTCGTCCTGGTGGGTGCGGGCCGGAAGTAAGCCTCGGCACCGGCCGAGGTGCTTCAGCGGCGGCCGAGGTTCATCAACGCCGTGCCCGCGATGGCCATGGTGCCGCCGACGAGCAGCGACGCGTCGATGACCTCGCCCAGCCCCAGCGCCGCGAACACGACGCCGAACACCGGCACCAGCGTGATGTAGCCGGCCGCCGCGCCGGCGCCCAGGGCCTTCACGCCGTCGAAGTACCACGCATAGGCCAGCGCCGTCGATCCGACGACGATCCCGGCCATGCACAGCCACGCGTGGCGCGGCGCGGCCATCACGCCGGCCACGCCAGCGGTACCGTCGACGACCAGCGTCAGCACCAGCAGCATCAACGCGCCGATCGCCGCCGTGACGGCGGTGGTCGTCAGCGCATCGACGCCGGCCATCACCTTGCGCCCGATCAGCGTGTAGGCGACCCAGCACCCCACGCAGCCCAGCAGCAGCACCTCGCCGATGCCGACCCGGCCGTCGAGCACGTGCCAGGGCTCGCCCTTCGTGATCACGATCGCGGCCCCGACGGCGGCCATCGCCATGCCCAGGCCGATCCGCTTGTTCAGGCGCTCGTGGAAGATCCATGCGGCCAGCAGCAAGGTGATGACCGGATTCAGCGTGATCACCAGCGCGCCCTTGCCGGCCGGCACATGCTGCAGCCCGCTCATGAAGAAGGTCGCGTAGCCGAAGACGCCGAAGCTCGCGGCCAGCACCATGCCCGCCCAGCGCTTCGCGCCCCAGTCGCGCAAGGCGGCCAGCCGGCCCGTCTTCGCGAGCCACAGCATCAGGATCGCGCCTGCGAAGAGGAAGCGGCACGCCGCCGCGGCCAGCGGCGGCATGGTCTGCGCGAGCACCCGCCCCATGGGCCAGGAGGCGCCCCAGAGGACGGCCATGCCGACGAGGCGCAGATGGACGGACAACAACGAGGGGGAGACGGCGGCGGCGGTGGTCATCAGTGCGGGGAACTCAGGGCAGGTACTTCGGTGCGCGAGCATCGCCGCTTTTACGGCGGTGCGGGGCGATCAGTGCGCGGAGATCAGTGCGGGTAGGCCAGCCGTTTTTCCATCCATTTCTGCACCTGCTCGAAAGCGAAGCTCAGCATCCAGTAGATCAGCGCCGCCGCCATGTAGAGCGGGAACGGCTGGAAGGTCGTGGAGATGACCTCCTTGGTGGCCAGCATCAGCTCGGTCACCGCGATCACCGACACCAGCGAGGTGTCCTTGATCAACGAGATCAGGCTGTTGGACAGGCTGGGCACGGCGGCGCGCAGCGCCTGCGGGCCGACCACGAAACGCAGCGTCTGGGGACGGCTCAGGCCCAGCGAGGTGCCCGCCAGCCACTGGCCCTGCGCCACCGCGGCGATCGAGCCGCGCAGGGTCTCGCTCATGTAGGCCGCGACGTTGAGCGTCAAGGTCAGCACGCCCGCCACCAGCGGCGAGAACTCGATGCCGATGCTCGGCAGCCCGTAGTAGACGATGAACACCTGCACCAGCAGCGGCGTGCCGCGCATCGCGCTCACATACACCGCCATCACGCGGTCCAGCACCGGCAGCTTGAGCACCCGCACCAGCGTGATCACGGCCGCCAAAGGCAGGCCGAAAATCATCGCCATCACCGCGAACAGCAGCGTGTAGCCGGTGCCCTTCAGCAGCACCGGCCAGGCTAGCTCGGCCAGGGAGAGCAGGGAGTGGAAGTCCATGGAGTTCTTGGAAGGGCTCGCTTCTCAGCGGAAGGCGGCATGTTGCCATCTCCTGGACTTCCGTCGTCGAGCGCGGGCTCTCGGGCTCCACTGCGATCGCCAAGCGCGGGCTCTCCGCGACCCATGGGGCATCGCGTCCGCGAACCCCAAGGATCACTCCGGCCCCAGTGAGAGCCAGGCGTTCGCTCAATACGCGAGCGCGCGCACCTTCCCCCGGAACACGCGATACGAGAACAGCGAGTACGCCAGGATCACCGGCATCGTCAGCGCCGCGCCAACGAGCAGGAAGCGCAGCGACTCGTCTGCGGCTGCGGCGTCCCAGATCGTGATCCGGTCAATGACGACGAACGGATAGAGGCTGTAGGAGAGGCCGAAGAAACTCAGCGTCAGCACGACCACCATCAGCGCGAACGGCGCCCAGCTGAGCTTGCCCAGCACACGGTGCGAGTTCAGGAGCCCGCGCAGCGCCGCGAGTGCGAGCAGCGCGATCAGCGGCAGCGGCGCCAGCGCGATGAGCCCCGGCATGTCGAACCAGCGCGTCCGCACGGTGGCGCTCAGCCACGGCGATGCGATGGAGACGATCAGCAATCCCGCCACGACGGCCGGCCATGCGCGCCTGGCCCAGCCGACCGCGCGGCGCTGCAAGTCGCCCTCCGTTTTGATCAGCAGCCATCCGGCGCCCAGCAGCAGGTAGCAAGCCGTGAGCGCGACCGCGATGCCTGCGGCGAAGACCTGCGCCGCGGCACCGTCCTCGAAGCCGGTCACGTAACAACCGAGCATCCACCCCTGCGCCAGCGACGCGAGCGCGGAGCCGCCCGCAAATGCCGCATCCCACCACCGCTTGTGGGCCGGGTCGCCCTTGGCGCGGAAGTCGAAGGCCGCGCCGCGCAGGATGAGCCCGAGCAGCATCAGCACGACCGGCACGTAGAGCGCCGTGAGCACCACGCCCTGCGCTTTCGGGAAGGCGATCAGCAGCAGGCCGACGGCGAGCACCAGCCAGGTCTCGTTGGCATCCCAGAACGGCCCGATCGACGCGACCATGCGGTCGCGATCGGCCTCCTTCGCCGTCGCGGACAGCATCCCGACGCCGAGGTCGTAGCCGTCCAGCACGACGTAGATCAGCAGCGAGAGACCCATCAAGGCCATGAAGATCACCGGCAGCGCGCTCATGTGAAGCTCCTGGAGATCACCGGCGCGGCGAGTGGGCGCGTCGCGGTGGGCGCGGCGGGCGCGCCCTTCTCGGCCATCCGCTTGATCGCAGCGATGTAGGCGATGAGCAGCGCGAGGTAGACCGTCGCATAACCGGCCAGCGAAGCCGCGACCATCGTCCCCGGGTTGTTCGCCGCGACCTCGCTGGTGCGCAGCACGCCGTAGACGATGAAGGGTTGCCGGCCGATCTCGGTGACGTACCAGCCGGCCACCGTCGCGACCCAGCCGGAGAAGCTCATGAACGAGAGCCCCCACAGCCACGCGCGCGGCAGCCGCTGCCAGCCGGAGCGCCGGAACAGCCACCATCCGCCCCACGCGAAGACGAGCATCAGCATCCCCACGCCCACCATCACGCGGAAGCCGAAGAACAGCGGCTTGACCGGCGGATGCGCGCCTTCGAATGCATCGAGTCCGCGGATCTCGCCGTCGGCGTCGTGGGTGAGGATCAGGCTCGCGAGCCGCGGCACCCCGATGGCGAAGCGGTTCTCCTTCGCGTGCTCGTCGGGCAGCGCGAACAGCAGCAGCGGCGCGCCGCGCTCGGTGGTCCACACGCCTTCCATCGCGGCGATCTTGGCCGGCTGATGCTTCAGCGTGTTGAGGCCGTGCATGTCGCCCGCGATGATCTGCAGCGGGATCAGCACCGCGCCCAAGGTGAGGCCGAGCCGGAGCACGCGGCGCGTCTCCGCCTTCTCGCTGCCCTTGAGCATCTGCCATGCGCTGACACCGGCCAGCAGGAAGGCCGCCGTGAGTCCCGACGCGAGCAGCTTGTGGGTGAGCCGGTAAGGGAACGAGGGGTTGAAGACGATCGCCCACCAGTCGACGGCATGCATGACGCCGTCGCGGATGTCGTAGCCCGTGGGCGTCTGCATCCACGAGTTGAGGCTGAGGATCCAGAACGCGCTGAGCGTCGTGCCGAAGGCCACCGTGGCCGTCGCGATGACGTGGACGCGCGGGCTGACGCGCTCCCGCCCGAACAGCATGATCCCGAGGAAGCCGGCCTCCAGGAAGAAGGCCGTGAGCACCTCGTAGCCGAGCAGCGGTCCGGCGATGTTGCCGGCGCGTTCCATGAAGCCCGGCCAGTTGGTGCCGAACTGGAAGCTCATCGTCACGCCGCTGACGACGCCCAGCGCGAAGCTGAGCGCGAAGACCTTGGTCCAGAACTGGTAGGCCGCGAGCCACGGGGACTCGCCGGTGCGCCGCCAGCGCCAGAGCATGAAGAGCACGACCCAGCCCAGCGCGATCGTGATCGTCGGGAAGAGGATGTGGAAGGTGATGTTGAGCGCGAACTGCAGGCGCGCGAGGATCAGGGTGTCCATGGCCGCGAAGTGTTCCGGAGCCGGACAGTTCGCGGAAGGGACAGATCGTCCTAGGACAAGCTGCCCTAGGACAAATTGCCCTGGGCCCGATCACGAAGCCATCTGCACTTCCACCGCCGCTGGCCCTCACCCCTGCCCTCTCCCGCAAGCGGGAGAGGGGGTAAGAAGTGAGCCGGTCGG